>JAVYOA010000009.1:300000-536354 GCA_038734945.1 Fervidicoccaceae archaeon
TCAGCTCTAGGCTTATTATCTGCACTATTCTGTACTCCTCATCAAGAAGCATTTCTACTCTTCTATCAATGCCGTCGATAGTGGGCAAGGGAATCTCGCATATAGAAATTCCTCCCTGAACTTTCAACTGACTTTCAATATCCTCTTCTCTAAAGAACATGTTTGCACACTGCAGAAACATATCAACAAAATAGATAAAGGAACCGTCTTGTAATGGACCTATTTCTAGCGCTCTCCTATGCGGATCTATCCAAATATAATTGTGGCTCATCTGGGCCCCTTCACTTCAATCTTTCTGTGAAGAGGACCAGCTGACCCTTACAATAGGGACATCTATAATGCAGCAATTTAGCATCTGCTTCGCAGAAATAAGCACTATATTTTTTCTCACATGTCGGGCACTTGTAAACTATTTGTCTGGTTACGTCCATAAGCCTTCCGCAAATTCTGCACCTCTTTGTTACCCATCCTAGATGTCCATGCGTATTTATTCCCTTGACTTTTCCCACTGACACTGCACTGCACCTCTTAGCTTTGAATAAATTACAATTACGTTTTGCAGCAGAATGCTATTAGGATAAAAATTAATAAACTTAGTGATTTATTCTGGAGCCTCACTCTTTATGATAGTCAGGGAAATCAGCATTCCAGGAAGACAGCTATTTCTAGAACCTGCCCAGAAGAGAGGAAAATGGCAGCTCGTCATATCTTATATATCTATCGATGGAGAGAGACAGAGCGCTTATCATGTTTCTTCTGATCCTTGGTGGAATTGTTGAAAAAATATTCAGGAGCCTTCTCTGCCACTTGATCTGTCTAACTATTTGGGCTACATCTTTTGCTTTGAAGCTCTCCAAATACGCTTCATTTGCAGTATCTCCAAGGGCAAGGGCTCTTGCAAATTCCCTAGAGTGCGTAATAGATGGTCTAATTCCTTCTCCTGAAAGAGGAAATACCATCCCTGCTGCCTCTCCAATCTTGAAAAATTTTCCATTTGCTGTTTGACTAGGGCCGCTCAAAGTAATTATTGAACTAGAGATCTCCACAATTTTTTGACTGGTGAGCTTTTTTCCAATATAATTAAGAAGATAATTTGCTGGATCCTTTACTTGAATAGAACCATAACCAACGTTTAGCTTCCCCCCCTTCGATGGAAAAATCCAGTAAAACCCAACATTCTTGAAATCCAACTCCATTATTACACCCTCATGCGGCGCTTTTCCATCAACGATGGCCCTAGATATTGGTACTCTAAGCTTTCTTTCCTCCGTAAATGGCCCTCTGGCATCAATTATTAAATCATCATTCAGAGAGGAAGGGCGCACGCGAGCACAGGAAAATTTTCCTCCCTCTTTTTCAATTTTATTCCTCATCAGCTCGATCCACAATTTCTTATCAACTATGAACCATGGTGGAGTATTGTAATGTCTCTCAACCAAAAGCTTTCCATCCACATATATATAGAAATCCCTGATTTCTTCAATCACCGGCGGTTGAACCTCATACTTGTCAATTCCAATGCTGAGGATGGCTTCACCGCAGGGCTTTCTATATGGACAATCCCCATCATATACTCGAACTTCAGGAACACTGCGGGCCTCTCTCAGATAAACAATGGAAAAAGTAGCACCAGATGGGCCCCCTCCCAATACCCTTACTCTATCCCTGATCAATTTCAAGGCACCTAATGCATTTACTGCTTTGCTAAGCCTCAACATTTAAAAACATTGTAGATTGATTAAGCATTTTCAGCAAATGAGCTTTAATTACATTTATTTAGCCCTATTGAGGTCACCTTCGGAAAAGTTTATCTTCCAATCTCATATCATGTTCTGGGATTTCAATTTCAAATCAGCAAAAGACTTATTGTTAAATTATAAATATATAACACTGGTAACATCTCATGACAGTGGAAAGCTTTATTGTAAATGAAGAATTTACCAACGGGATAATAGGTCCCCATGTAAGGATGTTAGGAACACTTGCTGATGGAGGAAAAGTCAGATTTGTTACTGCTCCAGGTTGCTGGGGTCCTATGATTACACCAACACTTAGAGGAGGACATGAAGTAAATGTCCCCGTTCTCATTGAAGGGGCGAATGTAGGAGACTCAATTGCCATTAAAATTGAGAAAATATCCGTGAGGTCGAAAGTATCCACAACTGGAGTTGATAGCTCCGTAGCAAACGCATTTATAGGAGATCCCTATGTTTTCAAAAAATGTCCTGTATGCAATGAGCCTTGGCCTAATTTTGAAATTGTAGGTATAGGAGTTGAGGCTATAAGATGCAAAAAATGTGGCTCGCCAGTGTCGCCCTTCAGGATGCTTCATGGCTATACTGCAGTATTCGATGAAAAAATGAAATATGCTTTAACTGTAAGAAAGGAAATGGCAGAGAGAATAGCTCAAGATGCAGAGAAGGAAATAGCACTGCCGAAAAACTCAAAACAGATTCCAGCACCTCTATTAGCAAAGGCAGATATTGTGGGAACTCCATCGAGATTGAGACCATTTCTTGGGCAGATAGGAACGAGCCCAGCAGTTGATATACCAGATTCTCATAATGCTGGAGATTTTGGTTACTTCCTCATAGATGCTCCGCATCCTTATAGAATAACAAGAGAGCAGTATGATAAGGCCCTCACAGATGGACACTTAGATGTTGATGCAACGAGGGAAGGAGCAATAATCATTGCCCCATCAAAGATAAAAGGAGCTGGCGTGTACATTGGAGATGCTCATGCCCTTCAGGGAGACGGAGAGGTAGCGGGGCATACACTCGACGTTTCCAGCGAAGTTGTTTTGAGGGTTGAGGTTATCAAAGGTCTGGAAATCGAGGGCCCAATAATTCTTCCTCAAGAACAGGATCTTCCTCCTCTAGCTAAACCCTGGAGAAAGGATGAATGGGAAGAGGTACTATCTTACGCCAGATCATCTGGAATTGAAATTGAACAAGTTGCCCCAATTCAAGTCATTGGCTCAGGTCCCACATTAAACGATGCTGCTAAAAAGGGATTTGAGAGAGCTTCAAAGCTACTTGGAATGAGATATGAGGAAGTTTTGAACAGGGTAACCTATTCCGGTGCTGTTGAAATTGGTCGTCTGCCAGGGATAGTTCAAGTTTCTCTGCAGGTTCCAATTGAGAAGCTAGAAAAAATAAACCTAGCAGATATTGTAATCAAGCACTACAACCTTCCATTCTAAAAGATCTACTTTTTTTCAAGGAGAGAGAGGTATTTCTTCAAAACATTTTCATCTAAATATATCATCTTTTTCGTCATTCCACCATCAATAATTATATCAATACCAGTCATCCAATCTGCTTCATCCGAAGCAAGAAAAGCAACAAGGTTTGCGACATCCTCCGGTCTTCCAACTCTTCCAGCAGGATGCTGCAAATGATCAAGAGGGGAAAGCTCTACTTTTTTCGGAGGAACTTGCCATTCGCTTGTGTCTATCCAGCCTGGAGATATCGATACTACTCTGATTCTATATTTTGAGAGACTAATAGCAAGTGAATGCGTTAGAGCGATTACTCCTCCTTTGGATGCTGAATACGGTTCAGTATTCTCCTCCGATTGATATGCTCTAGTCGATGCAATGTTAACAATCACACCACCTCTTTCCTTCATATACTTCAAAGCATATTTAGCACAAAGCCATAATCCATATAAATTAGTTTCAATTATCCTTCTGAATTCATCCTCAGTTTGTTTCTCAATATCGTTCCCAGTGAAGGGTATTCCTGCATTGTTCACTAATACGTCGATCCTCCCCTTGAACTCACCGGCTGTATCCATCAATCTTTTCACTTCATCGCTTTTCGTTACATCGGCTTTCAAAAAGTAAACTTCCATTCCTTCTCTTCTTAATTCCTCCTCTCTGAATTTTCCAGCATCAGAATCGATATCTCCTATTATTACGAGACACCCCTCTCTTCCAAGTCTTGAGGATATTGCAGCTCCAATCCCCTTAGCGCCACCAGTTACAACACAAACTTTCCCAAAGAATCTCTTCATTACAATCACCAAAACTATAGCTCTTCTACTATAATGTCAACATCTGTCTCAAAAACAATCTCTCCCCTTTTTATCTCAATCTTCACTCTCCCTCTTTCCACGCTATCCTCTATAGCTTCCCTCAAATTGCTTACTTTTCTAACAACCCTCCCATTAGCTTTAAGGATTACATCGCCTTCTCTCAACCCAGCTTTGCTTGCCGGAGTTCCAGGAATTACCCTCACAACCATGAGCCCCTCCCTTGCTCCAAGGCCATACATCCTCGCAATCATTGGTCCAATTGAGGTAACATTAACTCCTATCCAAGCCCTAACTGGCTTTCCAAACTTTCTCAGCATATATATAAATCTCTTCACACTATTTATCGGAAGGGCAAAGCCTATTCCCTGTGCAAATGGAACAATTGCCGTCGTGACTCCAATAGCTTCTCCTCTCAAATTCACCAGAGGTCCACCGCTGTTTCCTGGGTTTATTGCAGCATCGGTCTGGATGAGGTCTTCTAGAGAAAAGGACTCATTCACTATTATTCTACCAGTTGCGCTGACAATCCCCATGGAGACCGATGGGCCTGGGAGCCCAAGAGGGGATCCTATGGCCAGGACTATTTCTCCAACATTTATATTTTCTGAATCCCCCATGCCAATTGGCTTTCCATGCGAAGTTGCTTCAAGGAGTGCCAGATCTCTGGAATTGTCTGAAGCAATAACTTCCGCAGTTTCTGCGTACCCGTCCCAATACATTACGTTTACTCTTTTGGCATTTTGGACAACATGAGCGTTTGTTATTATAAACCCTTCCTCCACAAGGAAGCCAGACCCAAAGCTCTTCAATGGTTCAAAGCCAAAAAGAGTGAGAGGATGGGGTATCTGAGAAGCTATAGTGACAACGGATTCTTTTGCCTGCTCTACAATCCTGACAATATCTTTGCTAAGATGATCTATCGACATTCTATCAACCAATTTTTCCTCAGTGCGGTTACATTTATTGTTTCCGATGCACTTCAAACTATAACTTTTTAAGCTCGTCTGAATTGTCTAGGTTGATTATATAGAAAAGTTACCCTTTTTGAGCGTATGATATCCGACAGATTCTTTCGCGCAGATTCCAATTAAGGATAGAGAAGGAAATTGGCAGCGCTCTCCTGATATAGAGAGCATTCTTTCTTCTTGCTTACAAGCTCGCTTTTCAAGAAATTCTCCATTCTCCTCAGAAGGAATCCTATGGAAACCGTTCCAACTAATAAAGAAATTATTCCTATTGCTGTGCTGAAATAGAACAATGCGAAGAGAAGGAAAACAAACCCTCCAGAAAGGACTCGAACCTCCAGACTTAGCCTCTTGAATCTATCGCTTTTTTCCACCAATTCTTTCTGCTTTCTGCATTCTCTTATCATAGAAACTAACTCACTGGGAGGCTCTGAAAATACAGTTAGAAGCAGCACTGTTGTGAGCTTGATAAGCTTCAATACATTCTCATTGGGATTTCTGCTCTTCTTCATGCTCTCAGCTATATAGCTTTCAATAAATTGCAGAGAGAGCTTGAACTCGTTTTTTCCTTTCTCTATCTCCTCATCCAAGGCTTTTCCAAGGCATTTTTCCAAGCTACTTATCTCTGAGCACTCAGATATAGCGATTTTATTCGTGAGCAAATGCTCTGCTGCAAAATAAAGTGCCAAAGAAGCAATTTCTACAGACTCCTCTCTTTTCTTCTCCATCCAAAGCTTTCTTGCCTGCAGTGCTGCCCTAATGATCCATTCTGGGGAGCGATATCTCCAATACAGCAGCTTTTTTCCGAATGATCTTTCTTCCTTTTCCAATTTGCCTATAGAAGAGAGAGCTTCAAGCAGATCCGTTGAGCTGCCTTCTGGCAACTTCAATCTCTTCACAACTTCCTCCACGATATTCTCCAGCAAATCCCTTCTCAATTAGCAGCACCTTATGGATAAAAAGATGCCAGCATTTCAAAATAATAAATACTATTTCTTTATAAAAAAATACTACGACATTATCCTTAGGTGGAATCAATTGTCCAAAAAAGGCACTTGCTATGAGTGTCTCCACTATCGTCCTCACCTCTTCTTTCAACAAATGGGAATCTGTGATGCTAAGAACGAGCTCACGAGTGCTTCAACGCTAGCTGAAAATTGCCCTCTTTTTAGCGAGAAAAGCAGAGAATCTCTACTAAGAGCTCTTGAGGAAAACGGATGGATATTCTGCTCAACATGCTACAAGATGCTCACAGAAAAGGATGAGCTTATATCCCACTATAGCGAGAGAGGTCATGCCTTATTTATCTCTCCCTTCTTGGATAAATCAACTAGTGAAGAGTCCTACGCTGCTGACTAGGTGAATCTCATTGAAAGAAATCAACATAATAATTGGAGGACCACAGGGTTCAGGTATAGAGACATCGATGTCAATACTCAGCAGAGCTTTTACCAGGAAGGGATATGGAATCATTGCTAGCAGAGAGTACTTTTCAAACATAGTTGGAAGACATAGCTATATAGTAATGAGGGTTTCATCTGAGAAGCTTCCTCAATCAATAGACTTGCCTGTTCAGATAATAGCAGCATCTGATGCCGAAACTGTTTTCACGCATTTCGATGAAATAAGAGGCGGAGGAGCCCTCATCTACGATATTAACAATGAGAAAAAGAAGCTAAATGAAGTTCCAAGCATGGAGAATATAACCAAGCAGAGAATAAGAAGAAAGCTGGAAAGCAAGGGATTAGATCAGGCAGTATCGTCGATTATCGAATATTTGAGAAAAGAGGAAGGAATAAAACCAATAGGCATAGACTTTGCTTCTATTCTCTCAGAGCTCTCAAAAAAATTCAAGCTGGATCCAGGGCATCTCTCAAGATATGTAAGTACCATACTTGTATCATCCATTTCAACAGTCATTGGCCTCGAGGACGATTACCTCCTATTTGGGATAACTTCGCACTTCAAAAACAGGGAGAACATCTTAAAGCATAATTTAGCTCTTTATGAGATGGTTTCTGAGCGTCTCCACTCAATGAAAGAGATCCTCCCGCTTGATACTCCCAAGCTAAAAATAGAAAAGATGATGGTCCTCACAGGAAATGATGCTGTAGCTATTGGCAAGATAGTTGGAGGAGCAAGATATCAGGCATACTATCCAATAACTCCCGCGGCCGATGAAAGCACAACTCTGGAAAAATATGGCCACGGAACAGAGGGCAATCAAGACATAGGTCCAATAGTGATCCTCCAAACAGAGGATGAAATTTCCGCCATATCATCAACAATAGGAGCAGCACTGACTGGTGCAAGGAGCTCAACTGCAACAAGCGGTCCAGGATTCGATCTGATGGTTGAAGCACTTTCTTGGGCAGGGGCAAATGAAGTCCCAATAGTTATAACGTATTATCAAAGGGGCGGTCCGAGCACAGGACAGCCTACTAGAGGAAGCCAGAGCGATCTAATGAATGCGATCTTTTCTTCACATGGGGAGTTCGCTAGAATAGTCATATCATCAGGCGATCATGAAGAAGCAATTTTAGATGCTGCTGAAGCATTCAATTTGGCCGAAAAATTTCAAGTTCCAGTCATCCACCTTTTGGATAAATTTCTAGCCAATACAACCGCTTCCGTGAAAATACCTGATATTGAAAAAATCAGAATAGAGAGGGGTTCTATCTTCAGAAATGGAGGCGAGTACAGAAGATTCGATGCCTCTAATTCTATCTCTCCAAGGGCATTCATAGGGGATGATGGGATAGTTATCTGGTATAGCGGAGATGAGCACGATGAAATTGGCCACATCGTGGAGGACCCGGAAAATAGAATAAAAATGTATGAAAAAAGAATGAAAAAGCTCGAGCTAATAAGAAAGGAAGTTCCTTTAAACGAGAAACTCAAGGTCTATGGCTTTGAGGATCCAGAATTTATCATCATTGGTTGGGGATCAACAAAAGGAGTTGCTGTCGAGGCTTTGGAGTCTGCTGCAAAGGAGGTTGGAGTTAGAGGGGCCTACGTGAACCTAAAAATGCTTTGGCCATTTCCTTCCGAAGAGCTCAAGGAGATTGTGGGGAAAATTTCGGAGAAAAAAATTATTGTTGCTGAGCATAGCTATGAAGCTAACATAGCACGTCTCATGGCTATGGAGGCTGGGCTCAACGTTGGAGGAAAAATTGTGAAATACACAGGAAGGCCCTTCTTCCTTAGTGAATTCTACAGGGCTCTGAAATCAATTCTCTTTGACAATGAAGAGAAGGTGGTGTTGACTCTTGGAGCATGAACTGAACTATAGAACTGATCTGTGGATCGATTGGTGCCCGGGATGTGGGAATTTTGGCATATTGGCAGCAGTAACTAGGGCCATGAAAGATCTAAGGCTGGATCCCTCAAAAACTGTGGTCGTTTCTGGCATTGGATGCTCGGGAAAAATCCCACACTACATCAATGTCAATGGAGTTCATACACTTCACGGTAGAGCAATTCCTTTTGCTACGGGGATAAAAATAGCCAATCCAGATCTAACAATATTAGTTCATGGTGGAGATGGAGACCTCCTCGGAATCGGAGCTGGTCACTTTGTCGCCCTTGGAAGGAGGAATTTGGACATTGTAGTCATGCTACACAACAATGGAGTGTATGGACTGACCAAAGGACAGGCTTCCCCAACTCTTCCTCTGAATTCAAAGACAAAGGGGCTAAATCTTCCAAATATCCAGGGCTCAGTCAATCCCATAGCGCTTGCTCTTGCTTCGGGCTATACATTTGTAGCCCGAGGATACGCATTCGATGGCAATCATCTCTCCGAATTGATAAAGAAGGCCATTCAGCACAGAGGTGCTGCATTTATAGACATTTTGCAGCCATGCGTTACTTTCAACGATATTTATACTGCAGATTTCTACAGGAAGGCCATTTACAAGCTAGAGGGCGAAGAAGGGTGGGATCCTGTTGTAAGAGAACCTGCTGAAACAGAGGAAAAGATACTGAGAGCAATGAGAAAGGCCATGGAATGGGGAGAAAAGATACCTATAGGTATTTTCTATGAAAATCCAGCCATAACAACTTTCGAGGACAGGCTCTCTGATATCTTGAGAGGCAGCTATCCAAAGAAATCACCTTCCAAATCAGTCATTGAGAAGGATGGGAAGAGCATATTCAATGCAGAAATATTCGAGGAACTCTTCAAGGACTTCATCATTGAGGTAAAAGGTTGAACTTTTTTAGACTATACGTTGCGAATTTAAGCATGGATACTTATCTGAGAAATGATGGATCATGACAGTCGAAACAGACCCAGTCTGTGGCATGAAGGTCGATACCTCAAAAACAAAGCACAAGACGATATACAAGGGGAGAACATATTACTTTTGCAGCGAGAGATGCCGAAAAGCCTTCGAGGAAAAGCCTGAATATTATTTAGAGCATGGTCCACAGGGAATGCCGTAATTAAGCATTGCAGGAAAGAGAGCATCCCATGGTCAGAGAGAAAATAAAGATAATTGGAATTGACTGCCCAACGTGCGTTTATGCCATAAATAAAAGCTTGTTGAAAGTTATAGGCTTCATGAAGCTTGAAGTAGACGTTTCCAGCGGAGTTGCAATAATTGAATATGACAATAGCCTAACAAATTTGAACAAAATTTATGAAGCTATTAGGGAGGCAGGCTATGATGCTGAAAAAGAAATTATTGAATTTACAGCAGATTTTGAGGCTGAGCAGGTTAAGAGCATCGAGGAAAAGATTCTCAATGCCCGAGGAATTTTCGACGTAAAGGCCTCTCCACTTTCAGGAACT
Source organism: Fervidicoccaceae archaeon (assembly GCA_038734945.1). Lineage (NCBI taxonomy): Archaea > Thermoproteati > Thermoproteota > Thermoprotei > Fervidicoccales > Fervidicoccaceae > Fervidicoccaceae archaeon. Next base: position 309,802 of record JAVYOA010000009.1, read on the forward strand.
ATCAGAATTGCGCTTAATCCGCATTCATCTGAAAAAGAGAAGCTTGGAGAGATGCTGGAATCTATCGGAATCAGGAAGAAGGAAACTACAAAGAAAGAAGGAGGAAAGGAAGAGGGTAAAGCAGTTCTAGCTAAGAAGCTGTTGGCCTTCTCCCTTGGAATTTGTGTGATAGCTCTCTCCATGCTGGGCCTCGGCTCAAGCGGAGGGATCCCCCTTCTTGCAATAATACTTCTAGCATCAATCGTTCAGCTCCTATCTCTTGAGACATTGAAAAGAGGACTGAAAAGTCTGATTGTTGGAACCCCAATTATGGACTCTCTCATCGCTTTATCTTCCACAATTTCCTTCGTTTTTGGATTGTTTTTTTCAATATTGGAGCCATCACCATCTATAAGTCCAGTCCACCCCACCTCATTCTTCGAGGCATCATCGGGAGTCCTCGGCTTTGTCGGTCTAGGAAAATATCTTGAGGGCAGACTCAGATATAGGGCAGCAAGTTATCTTAGAGAAATTGAGAGAACGATGGAGGGAAAAGCCAGGGTTTTAAGAGATGGAAGCTTGGTTGAAGTCGAAGCGAAGGAGCTTAAACCAAATGACATAATTGAGGTCAAGAATGGTGAGAAAATTCCTGCTGATGGAATAGTGATAGAGGGAAAGGGCTATGTGAATGAATCAGCCTTCACAGGGGAGAGCTTGCCAGTCTTCAAGACAAGTGAAAGGAGGGATAGTGTATTAGCGGGGACAATGCTGGTGTCTGGTTATATGAAGATTAGAGCAACGAGAGTTGGAAAAGATACCTCCATTTCTCATATAGCGGCAAGTGCGAGGGAGGCACAGCTATACAAGCCCCGCTTTCAGATGATGGCAGATAGAATAGTTGGACGAATGACTTGGGCTGTTATCATAATTGCTCTATCTTCCTTCTTAGCATGGTTCACCTATACACACAATATATCTCTTTCCCTAATTTTTACAGCATCTGTCTTGGCCGTTACTTGTCCTTGCCCCCTTGGTATAGCAATTCCAATGGTTGTTTCCCTTGGTATTTCTAACCTTGCCAGAAAGGGGGTTATCGTAAGAAGGGGAGATGTATTCGAAAGGGCAAAAAATGCCACAATGGTAATCTTTGATAAGACAGGAACGCTTACAAAAGGCAAGCCGAAGGTAGCTAAATTTATTTCTTTGAGCAATCAAAACAATATTGATTTTTTATCATATGTTTGCTCCATTGAGAAGAAAAGTGAGCATATTCTGGGAGAGGCAATACTGGAGTTTTGCGCGGCTAAAGGTATAGAAAAAGCCGACGAACCCTCAGATTTTGAGAACTTTCCTGGTCTCGGAATTGTTTCCAGATTCAACGAGGAAATTTTCGCTGTAGGTAGCATCGAATTGATGAAAAAGATGGGAGCTCAAATTGAAGAAAGTGTTTATGATGAGGTGAGCAGAATAGGAAGAAATGGTGGTACCCCTATACTTGTATATCACAATGGCAGAGTTTGGGGGATATTCGAAATACATGATGAGCTTAGAGAGGAGGCAAAGGAGATTGTGGATTTCTTCAAGAAAAGGGGATTGAAGGTTGGAATTGCTAGTGGAGATGTGGAAGAGAGCGTGAAGAATATAACTGAAAAAGTCGGTGCTGATTTTTTCAGAGCATCCCTAAGGCCTGAGGATAAGGCAGATCTCATTAGGGAGATGGAGAGTAAAGGGGAGAAAGCGGTCTTTGTTGGCGATGGAGTCAATGATGCAGTGGCTCTGGGGGCATCATTTCTCGGCATTTCCACAAGCAAGGCAGCAGATATTGCGAAAGAAGCAGGAGACGTGGTTCTCGCTTCTGATGGCCTCAATGGACTGAAGGAACTATTCATTGTGAGCAACAAAGTTCTGAAGGGAGCCAAGGAAAATTTGATTTGGGCTTTTCTCTACAATGGAGTGCTAATTCCAGTTGCATCAGGCCTTCTCTATCCTTTCTTCGGCATCATTCTTATGCCCCACTTTGCTGCTCTTAGCATGGTTCTCAGCGATATAACCGTAATACTTAATTCATTTAGGGTTCTCACTGTGGGTTAACCTTGTAGGTTTTTCAACGCTCTTGAATAATTAGGAGTCGCAAGCCTCTAGAGGGATATACTTCTGTACCTTCTTATTGATGCTATGAAGCACATTGAAATCGTGAATATATTGAGACCTATAACTATGGGCGTTAATCTTATCCCCCATGGTGTATAATTTAAGATTAAGCCAATTAATGGTACAATTGCAAGACTTAGCCCAATAGAAAGGGCTAGCTCCTCAAGTGGTGAGAGCTCATCGGGTTTGTAGAGTGCTTGAATTAATGTGTAGCCTGGCAGGAATAAAACAGTAATTGAACCAAGCAAATATCGCAGAGGTAATAAAAGAGGAAAATCTTGTGTTATATAAATGAGTCCAATTGTGAGAAAATTAATTATCAAAACAGCATATATCCAAAGAGAATAATCCAACCTAAGTAGATATTGGGGAAAAGATTTTGGGGGATTTGGATCCTCTATAACTAAATCTCCACTAATATTCTTTTTATACAAATCCAAGATTTCATTCAATTTTCTCCATATTTTTTTCTCTTTAACCATATCTTCCAGAGTATTACTCGTCATAGCATTGATCACCATGCCCCTATGCTTGTAACATTTAATCTGAGAAAGACGTATATCCCAGTATAATTCCATTCATTCAAAGTGCTATTGAATATATATAGCTCAAAAACCAGTGTCTGATTAATCCATGGTTCATTGAAAACAACTTCCACCGGAATCGTGGCGTTGCATTCGTTGCAGAGAACGATATATTTAGTTAAAACTGGAGGAACATCAAGAGAAGTTCCATTGATTGGTATTTGACCATTTCCTATTTTACCTTGAATCATAAACAAGGCTGTATATCCCATGTAGTTTGCTAAATATAGATTCAATTTAACTTTCTCTCCAACAAAAACTTCTCTAGGATAATCTCCAATCTTAGCATCTTCTCCTAATAGGCCAAGAGATGCAAATCTCTCGGAACTTCTGGGTATTATCATTGCTACAGATAGAACTGAACCTACTATTGTCACAGCTAATATTACAGCGAAAACCTCTTCATCAAGCCTCATACAGTCTTCCCTCCAAATATGTTTTTTCAATATAGGCTGGCCTATATCCATGCTCAACCAAGCTTTGGGCTATGATGTTATACTTCAAACTTAAAGAGTTCGAATTAATGATAAAGAATTGAGAACCCCTCGAAACTCCCTGGTTTTCCAGTTCTTTGACTAATGCATCTGCCTGCATCCTGTAATATTCAATAAGGTCCTTGAAGACTTTTGTATTTACTTCTGAGCTTATACTTATGCTTTTTTTAGGCCAACTCTCATAATCGAATAGTGCCTCCACTTTTTCCGCTTTGATAATGGATTCTAAAGCTGCTAGAACTTCAATGCTTCGACCCTTCACCAAATAAAATCCTGTTCTGGGTACTTTAAGAAATAATACCTTTGATGATTTATCGCTTAGAATAGCACTATATGTTGCCTCTATAATCATATCTAACTCAACTTGGTTTGGAGCAGTCCAGTCTGCTATAACAACAGTAGCATGATTCAGCTCGGAGATGGGGGTCGAAGCATACTCTTTGATAATTAGTTCTCCCATACTGGCACTTTTTTTCCAGTGTATATTCCTCGGAGAGTCTCCAGGGATATATTCTCTTACTCCAGCGTAATCCCCACGAAATGATTTACCTACTAATTTCTCATAAACATCGAAAACACTATGAGGAAAGCTCCAATTAAAGGTCCATGAACCACCTTTCCTGCTAATATTCAGCTCTCTAAATGAAGTAAAAAGTATGTAAGGAGCTCCAATTTCATTGATGTATTTCTCTAGAATGGCTCTAGCTTTTTTTCCAATTAAGCTTCTCTTAGGAATGATCCTAATTGTTGCATTTACAGGTCTAAATACCAATGTTGCTAGTCCCCTTTTACCCCTAAGCTTTATGCCGACAACATATCTCTGCAACCCTGCATGTTCAGGTCTAAACGCCAAATCAACTTTAGCAGAATCGAGGATATCTAAGCTTCTAACAAGCTTATTATTCAAGTACAAATATGCTTTTGCTTCTCCTCGCCCCCGTATGTTCATTTCGATTTTACCGGTATCCCCAAGATATATACTGAATGGCGCATTAACCAATTCAACATTGAATACTGATAATTCAACATATTCAATAAAGACCGAAACAATTAACATAAATATAATAGCTATACCTGGTATGACAGTTACTGGTTCGAGAATATATATAGGAAAATAAATTAGAACTGCTCCCATTATATCGACAAATGGATTCTCTATATTGCTAATATTTGATAAATATTCCAGGAATATAAGTATAGCTAGGAAAAAAATTATGACACCTATTAGAAAATTCAAATTAGAATTCAAATACAAATATAGAATGTTGAAGGATAATCCCAAAATAAATCTATAGAAATTCCTAGCAAGAAAATACAGGGGAAGAAAAACTAAAAAAAGCGCAAAGTAGTAATTGCCAATTGTAAAGATACTATATAAGATTAATAAGGCAAATACAAGCTCAACTGCTGCTAGTAGTTTCCTATTTTCACTTTTTTCTCTAACTGATTTGCCTAGAACCAAAGCGCCTATTGTTGACAAGAAGGTCATCATTAAAGCAACATAGGGGGTTATTCTTCCAGTTAGCTCTAGTACCTTTAAATACTCCAATAGATTTCCTGACAAAAAAGATTGATCTATAAAAACTTTTTTGCCCTTCAGCAGATTGTCTAAAAAGTTATTATTATAATTAATTATTGAATTCACAATTAGTCCATTTGCAGCAATGACATATAATTCCCCCTTCCCAATGCTATATCTTGCACCGATGATAAATGACCCGATGGGCTCATTCAAATCCCAGTAACCATTTCCATTGAGATCAACATATGAATAATTGCTGGTAGCTATGATAGGCTCTCCTTGCTTTACATTGAATAGAAACGGTTCATAGATCGATACATTTGAATTATATATACTGCTTAAAGCAACCACTAATTTAGGGGTTCCTTTATTTAAAACTGGATCGTAAACATGATAGTCAGAGACATAGTCTTTAATACCTAAACCGTTCAGAATACTATTGATAAACTGACCATTACCAGTGATTGCTACCTCTCCACCATTCTCTATGAATATCTTCAATTTCTCTAGATCTACAGTTTTTGATTGATTTATTCCATTAACCAGCAAAATTGTATTATTTGAATTGATTTTTGCCAGCTCATTGTAATCTAGCATTACAAGAGGTTTGTATTCCGCATAAAATCTAGATAGACCAAGATTCCCGTTATTTAATATGCTGTAATCGATGTTGGAAGGCATAGTTAGCAATAATACAAGAAAGATAAGTACACCAATCAGTAGTGAAATTGTCAGAATGATACGCTTATTCTCAATCAACCCTCTCAGCCTCTTCAGCTATCTCATTGGCTATTTTGTCGGCCTCTTCATCGGCTGGTTTGTCACCAGAGTACAGATCTCTTTCAACTATGGTAAGAAGCCTCCACATTGCTTCAGACAAAATACTCTTCGATATAACCCTCCTGTAGTGCTCTCTCAGAGTTTCATAGTAATCAGGCTGTTGTAAGCGGAGTTTATTCAATAAATTGTAGTAAATGTTTACTAGCCTCGATTTAATACTGTACTTGATTCTATGTTTTGATGGAGCGCTTGCTGCTTTTGATCCTTGATTTGCTTTTGTCTTTTTAGCGCTTATATCAAAAGGTGGTATTATAAGAAATTCACTTCTAATATAATTGATTAATAGTATTGAGGCTATTATAAATGCTAATAAAAAGGAAACATTAACATACATTATTTCTTTATGTAAAATTAATATTTGTGTTCCATATTCATTAACGAAGTAAACATCCATTTTCAAAATACTGGGAAAAAGTGAGAAAAAAGGTATACCAATTTCATCTATGCTGTTATTTAGTGTCGAATTCAGGATTTCTTTATTGTTCACATATATTATTAAATCAACATCTTTATTCTCATAATTGACCACTGTTACTGGAAGGGAACTTCGCCAACCAAAAACTATTAGAGGAGTCTGGACTTCTATATTCGGACTTTTAACTGCTACTGTGAAAGACTTCTCAATAGAATATTGCACTGTAGTAGATGTGCTGCTAATGACAACCTTTAATTGGTTGATTCCAATTTTGAATAAAGTTGAGTTAAATGGGATAATGTATGTGTTAGCTCCAAGCAGAATACTCGTGTTTAGTACTTCAACATTATTTATTGACATTGTTACGTTGTATGTATTATCTGATTTCAAAGTTATTGATAAGTTATCTCCAAAGTTTATTGCCGGTTGAACTTCTACTGATACATTCGGATATCCATAGACAACCTCGAAAAGCTTAGTATAGCTCAAATTAAGATTATGAAAACTATACGTGACCACTAAGGCCAGTTGGACAAGGTTTTCCACTACCAAGTCTTTCACTTCATTCAAATATGGTACTCTATAGGTAACAATACAACCGGTACTTCCACACGCGCTCCGATCTAGATCACTTAATTTTTTGAAAGTTGGCCAATGATCCACCTGGACTTTCAATATATTGACACCATCAACGAGAGGTGTTATATTTATGACAAGGCTTTCACCTGGTTGAAATACCTTCTTAGGGATATCTACATTTACTAATTCCGGACCCTTTAGCATATTCAGTATGGATTGATATATGTTGGGATATATAGTGTTCACGAGCATGCCAACCAAATAGAGATCTTCGTTCTTCAATCGATTTGCTACATCTCTGGTAATTGAGCATGAAGCTAAGTAATTCACATAGGTATTAAGCGTAGTGTTAAAAACATCTCTGGTGTTAATTAGGGTTCTCAGCAATGTCAAAGCAGATTCATTGGTGTAGGCACCTTCTCTGAGATTTTCCAATAAATTGAAATAATCTAAGAATGCTGTGTAAATTTTACTGTGAGGAGTTGAGATTTCACTTGGTAAGCCCATGTTCAATGCATCTTGAGCTAGCGCAAGTCCAGAAGAAATGTTATAGTTAACAGCATAATTCAACTCAAGGTTCAATAATTTAAGCAGATAACCGCAGTCAATATTTGTTTGCTCTTGAGATATTGCTACATATGGGGATGATACAATAAAAAAGGTTAAAATTAGCAGAGAAGCAGCATTCTTGTTCATTACTTTGAGAGCACCTCAAGGACTCTATAACTAATCATTATAGCGAATATTAACAGGAGAACTATTTGGAGAATCCTTCCTGGCAATCCAGGATTTCTAAACGGTTTAACAATAGCATAAGTTATATAAAATATCAGAATATTTACCGAGACATAAGCATCTACTCGAGTTTCATTCAGTAAAAAGAGAGAAGCGTTCAAAATGGAGGTCAATATAACGTAGGTCATCAAAAAAACATCAACTCGTCTCATCACGTTCCAAGACCTCAAACTCATATGTTGCTTGGTCTATATTGATTGATTTGTTCTTCAACAATAAATTTTTGTCAGTTAGTCTGTTTAAAATTATCATCATCAAAAATGTTACGGGATCCAAGGGATATTTGTAAAAATCTAAAATTCTCTTATCTATCTCTACAAGAGATATTTTGATTGTTTTATTAGAATATTCAACTCTCACTCTTTTAGATACTGGGAACTCCTCAGTAAGTAATTCGCCAAGTTCTGCTTCAATAGCATGCCCACTATCTTCATTAAGTTTCTCTATATCGTTCATCAAATCATCGACAGGTATAGCTAGATATGGGAGGTTTTTGTTAAATCCTAAACCTGCTTCAAGATGATTGAAATCTTTGCTATTAGTGAGAACCAAGAAGATTTTATCATCTTTTTTAACCAGTGCCGGCATTGCTTCAAGAAGTTCAAATTCCTCTATAGTGAGAGTAGCATATCTTGTTAGGATATTAGAATAGTTTAGGAGAACATTAGATAATCCTTCTTTGGTTGAGAAACTTATTGCTATTATTACTAAACCTAAAATCACATTTGAAGCAAATAAGCCTACCAAGCTAGAACTATTAATCAGCAGTCCATATAGTGCGAGTAAAGCTGAAATTAAGGTAATATTTAAACCAAGGACAAAGTATTTCAGATCCATGGTTTTAACCCATAGACCATTGGCTTGAACATTATATCTAAACCTGTAATTAGATGCCCTTTATAAATTGACACATTTTTCAGGATGAATAGTAATATGTTGTACAGACACGCTAAAATTCCTACAAAATACATTGGCGAAGTGTATAGAGCGGTTGCAGACAACGTTCTAGCTAGTATTGTTTCCTTTCTATCTCCCTCTTCTATTAATTGAGATGAGGATAAATCCAAAATACCAAGCAAACTATATTTGAGAGGATATTCTATTCCGACAACGAATCCAATATATACACCAATTATTGTTGCTAATGGTATATATAATGACAAGTAGTTTATTTTCTTTTTAATTAAGCCCCCAATAAATAAAGCTAGCAATGAGGCCGAAATGAAAATATCTACAAGGTTAACTAAGTTGAATATATTAAGTATCAAAAAAACAATATTCAGAGTTAAATTAAATCCAAGGACTAAGTTTAACCCAGCCAGGATTTTCGTTCTGAGTACAGTAACTAAATTAAATAATATCAAAGCATATGACAAATATACCAAAAGGAATGTAGAAGGATGCAAAATTAATCTGTATAAAGAGTTAATAACTAAAATCATAACTATCAGAACAATGCTTAATAGAAATTTCTTCTCCAACGTATTCACCTCGGAACAGCTACTTTGCGAAGCGCCTCTTCAACCAGGGAATTACCAGTATAACCCTCAGACTCGTACTCAGCTTTGATTTTGACTCTATGAGCAATGACTGGAACGGCAACCTTCTTTATATCGTCTGGTATAACATAGTTTCTATTGTCCATCAATGCTATTACTCTGCTGAGTCTCAACAAATCAACTGTAGCTCTATGAGATGGACCATATTCAACCCTTTCATCACTCCTTAAATTCGAAACTATCGCAACACTGTATTCCTTAATATTTTTCTCAACATACACTAACCTGTGTATTGAGTTAACAACATCAACAACTTCAACTAGTGTAGTAACTGTGTCAACGGGTAGATTCATAATTATGTCAGCTTTATCAATTATTTCCAATTCTTCATCGAACTTGTTATATGTGCTCAGTACATTAGCGGAGAACCTATCCACAAGCGTCTCCATAACCTGAAAGGCTCCCCTAGCCATAGGAAATGGAATAGAGGTAGCTATCACGAGAAAAGGCTTCTGGAGCTGATATGTTTCGCCATCAACTGTGACCTGCTTTTCCTGCATTGCTTCGAGCAAGGCTGACTGGGATCTAGTAGATATTCGATTTAGCTCATCAATAAATAATATATTTGAAAAAACTGGTCCTGGGATATACACTTTTGTACCATCTAACCTGTAAACATGAAATCCTATTATATCACTTGGCAACACATCTGGGTGTCCTTGTATACGTTTATATTTACCTCCAATGACCTTCGCAAGAAGTTTTGCTAACAGGGTTTTGCCTGTGCCAGGATAGCCCTCAATCAATAAATGTCCTCCAGAAAACAGTGTTGCCACAGCTAATTCCACTAGCTCTTTTTTCCCGACATAGGCCTTTGATATTTCTTTGAGTATGTTATTTACAATCTCTCTCGCTTGTTCGAAATTCATATCGTTCATTCATTTATCACCGTTCCAAAATATGTCTAATAGCTTTGCGCAAGGGATCTATTGATAAGTAGGAAAGTAACAAGAATATAAACACGTAGAGCAATGTAACTAGCGTTTTGAATTTATCGAAAAACTGTGGAAAAAGCTCACTATTACCGAGGTTGTTCAGAGCATTATTAAAAGAATTAAAAAAATTCCATGTGTTGTTGTCCAAATTTGCCATTAATGTGATTTCACCATAAAACTCCATATTACTCGAATCATTATAAATTAGCTTTGTTTTAATTAGCCTCTGAAGTACTAATTTTTCTTCGCCTGACCCCTCTACAATATAGTAATATACCCTTCCATAATTATCCTGGTTGCTCCATTCCTGCTTAATTATATAATTCTCAAGTTCAAGAATCGTTTTTGCATCATACAATTTATTTGGAGTTCTGGACAAGCTCAATATCCCCTTATATACATTGGAACCATTTCCTGCACTAAACTCGCTCAAAATAGCGTCTTCAATCCCATCGTTATATATATACGAATATTCATTTACTGTAATAATTCCGATCTTTTCAAATATGATTGCCGTGGAATTATTCATGAACTGTTCCTCGCCGCTTAATCTAACTTCTATTCCACTGTTCAATGGTGAATTAATGAGAAAAGTTTGTGTTATGATAATGAGCGAGATTAAGGAAGCGAAAACAATAACTATAGATAAAATAAATGATAATAAATTATCCTTTTCATCAATTTTCTCTCCGAGATAAGAGAACTTAATTATTTTTCGATTAATTATCAGAACCAGAAGAACGGAGACAAGTGAGTAAATTAAAGTCGACGATAGCATTTTTCCCAAAATTCCCATTTCTACATTTTGAATGTAAAGAACTGTTCTAATTAAATCTCCAGCGAATCCTATAACTGTTGCCATTATCAACAAAGCAGTAATGCGTAAGATATTTCTGTAGCTGATTTTTTCATTGTACATGACAGCTATAACTATTGGAGTAACTGATAGTACCGAGCCAATTAGCGATAACCCAGGACTCAGGAGCAATAAATTCAATGTGCTGAATTTGGTAATTGATATAAAAAAGCTAAGAAATACCCCTGAAATTGATGGAGGTATAGGAACTGTACATAGAAGAATCAATAGGACTGCTATCATTTGAACTATATTTTTAAAGTCGAATATTAGGGCAATCATCGCAAATACAAACAGTATGAAGCTTATACCATCGTACTGTAAAAGGTATTGCTCATTGCTATAGCCCATTTGATAAAAAATTAAAGCTAATAGAGAAAGCACTATGAACAAAAGAATTCTGCTAACCCTAATTCTTGATGAAACCCCAATTCTACTCAGTATATGAAATATAGATAAATAAGCAGTGAAGTAGCATACAATGAGATAGCTTTCGGTAAAGCTGAGAAATATAAATCTAAAATATGACGAATAGGTCTGTAAAACATATTGTAAAATTCCTCCAGCATATATTGCTAAAGCTGTTAGAGCTAACAATTGTTGGGCCGATTTTTTATTTGCGAAAGCCAAGATTGATATACCTCTAACTTCTGATGCTTTTTGATTAAATACTTAATAAAATGTTGATTATACAAATGTTTTAAAATGTAATTTAATATCAGAAAAATATAAAGCTATTAATGTTTTTAATAACAATGAAAAGAATCTGTTAAAATATCCTATTCATTTTGCCATAAGTCTCTAACAGCTAAGTTTTTTTATGAGAAGTTTATAAAATTACCTTACTTTTGTTCCATTCTCTGAAGAATTAGTTTTCTAATTCTTAATTCCATTCTCTTCAGATAGAGAGTTAGAATCCCTAGCAACATTGCGTTGAATCCCGCAGATGTGAGAACTAAAGCAGCTATTCCTTTAATGAAATAGTTTACTCCTTCAAAAATATAATGATATGTTACATATAGTCCTAGAGCTATTCCAGGTAACAATAGTGAACTTGCTATCATTAACATGAAAAATATTGGATTGTATCTCCATGTCATCTTAACTAAATCCATAGCTATGTGGAATCCATCGAGAACTTTCAGCTTCTTTTTACCTATTCTCGGTCTATATTCAATTGGTATTTCACATATTTCAAGAGAGTTTCCTGCTATATGTGAAGCAATTTCAATTTCTATGCCAAAACCTCTCGTTTCGTACAATATATCTTTTAGCTGATTTATATTTACTAAATAAATGCCCGATAGCACATCTCGCAATCTCGTTCCGTATAAAATATTGAACATTTCTGTGATTATTTTATTACCTATTCTGTTTATAAACGGTATATTCTCTCTTCCCCGAACTCTAGCTCCTATAACTTCAACGCAGTTCTTTCTTTGTGCAGTTTCCAGCAAATAAGGAATGTATTTAGCTGGATATGTATAATCACCATCCATAACTATAGCGTATTTTGTATCAGCTAGGCTCAATCCCTTTTTTACAGCATCAGCTTTTCCTTTCCCATCTTGGTATATGATTCGTACTTCCAAGTCTTTTGCTATCTTATCTGTTCCATCTGTGCTACGTCCATCCACAATTATTATGTTATTTTTAGGGATCCCCACTTCAAACAATTCTTTTAGAACCAGGCCTATACTTTCTTTTTCATTTAATGTTGGTATAATTACCGTTAATTGTGACAAATCAAAATTAATGTTTATCACCCTGGTCCTTCAGTGAAATAGTTAATAGGAGCTGAACTATTAATGAATATTAAAAGAAAGATAAGAATATATTCATTAATACTGCTAATTGTTACAATGTTAGGGAACGCTGTTGTCATATCTTCATCTGCAAACTCTGAGAATTACCTTCAGCACATTGAATCAATCGTTGTTAAATTAGAAAAAGCTAGTGAAGAAGGTCTGAATACCAGCAAAGTGGAACAATATTTAAACAATGCTTTGAGTCTTTTAAGCAATGGAAATCTTACTACCATTGAGGAAAATTGGGTCAATAATAATTTAACCCTGGCTGATGAAGAATTGAATTCACTAACTAGTAATCTAAATTCATATGTGTTTTGGAAAAACGTAAAACTTATCCTGACTATAGGATTAATTGCTTCGATTCCTATTTTAACTTACTTATTTCTTCCCAGAATATGGGCTTACGCGTGGTTTAAAACAAGGAGAAAATGGATTGTCAAGAAAAAGTAATTCTTTTTCTTATAAGTTTACTTATCGCAAAGCACATAAAACTATTAAGGATTATCTTGTCGTTTTCAATATGATGCAATCCTCTAAATGAAAAATAATAATAGTATTAAAAATTCTAAGTTTCATACCAATCTAAAAAATCTGTTGAAATTATTTCGCCCTAATAGAGCAGCGATATTTCTATGCTCATGAAGAATATTCGCAGATACTATCAAGGTTCTTGTCTAATATGCTAATTTCTTTTGAGTTTAAAGGGGTAAAAGCCGTGAAAATTAGAGTTCAGCTAAATTATAGTGATCAAAGCCTTTTAATCCAAAAATCCGTGCTTCTCGAGTAAAAGGAAGTTAGCTATTAATTTGAATGAAGTACGCGGGCCCGCCGGGATTTGAACCCGGGATCTCCGGCTCCGGAGGCCGGTGCCTTAATCCTGGCTGGGCTACGGGCCCTGCATGCAGAGCTCACTTCTTTCTATTATTTCTGCATTATTGATGACTTCTCCTTTTATCTCGTCTCTCAACCGAAGTTCCTCATATATTTCAGATAGCCTTTTCGGATCAACCGAAGTGCTAGCCTTTGTTCCTGAGATAGCACAGAACTCTGGCATCATGCTACTGTGCTCGTAAGTTCCAATCTTTCTAGCTAAGTCAATTATTTCAACCTTGTCCATACCTATAAGAGGCCTGAGAACTGGAATACTGACAAACTGCTCTGTAGCAAATAAGTTGTCCAGGGTCTGACTTGAGACCTGTGCAAGGCTCTCTCCAGTAACTATTGCTTTTGCCTTCTCTCTCTCAGCAATAATTTCTCCCCCCATGTACATTGAAGCCTTCAGAGCAACCGTCCTAAAACCCTCAGGAAATTTATCCAGATATGGGAATATCCATCTATGTTCAATAATGAAAACTTTGGAATTGTAGCCATATCCCCAATTGCAGAGTAGCTTTCTCACAGTCTTCAGAAAGACCTCCTTTTGAAGCTTTCCTCCTATGTTGAAGAAAACAATGTCCGCTTTTGCACCTCTTCTCATAATCATCCAAGCAGCAACAGGAGAATCAAACCCCCCAGAAACCAGAGCAATTACCTTTCCATCCGTTCCAAGAGGTAGGCCTCCAGGTCCCCTTATATTTTCGGCATAAACTAGAAAGATACCTCCTCTTGCCTCAGTCCAGATACTAACTTCAGGGTTCTCCAGATCTACCTTTTTAGCGCCTCTCCTTAGAAGCTCAGAGCCGAGCTCTCTTTCGATGTCTTTGCTATTGAACCTCTCCTCATATGCCCTCCTGCCCCTCACCATAAATATCTTTCCTTTCACATCCTCTTCGACAATATTAGCAACCTTTGAAACAAGATCTCTCAAATCGCTATATTCTCCCCTATGGGCTCTGCTCACCCCTGTAACTCCAAATACTCTTGAAATCACTTCTGCCTCTCTCCCATCTTCGGATATTCCATCAACAATGATCCTTCCTGGATGCACTTTTACTTTAGCATCCATGAAGCCGTTTTCCTTCAGAGCTGTCTCTATATTTTTAGCCAGAATCGTCTGCATCCTCCTTCTCGCTATTTTTCCCTTTATGCCAATTTCTCCGAATTTAACCAGTATAACATTGAATTTCAAGTTCTTACCCTCTATATGTGAAAATAAATAGCCAAGCTAATAAACCGAAATATTTTCTTCGTTTGAGATAGAATTTAAGAGAAAAAGTTACTTTAACTTAAAAACTTCTCCTCTTTATGACGGAGATGATGAGGTAAGGCTTATAAGCTCTATATTCTCTAGCATGTATCGAGAAAACATTTCCCCGAGCTCTGCATTATGCAGGGTAGGGGCAATGCTTTCATACCTGGGGCAGAGCTTAAACCCAGCTCCAACTGGGAATGCAGCTCTAAGCCCCCCAAGGAACCCTGCACTTTAGTGCGGGAAGGAAATCAGCTCAGTGGGGGAAATGATTTGGAGCCAAGCAAAGATAAATCGGTGGCCCTTATAATAGTAGTGGGAACAGCCTCTCTCTTGCTCCTTCTTGGCCTTATTGTAACTGCTTCACAGGTCGTCTGCCCCAGCTATATGCCTCTTTATTCGCAACCAGGATTGAAGCTTGTTTATAACATTACTATAAATCAAGGTGATTACAAGCAGGAGGAGATGAGAATCGAAACCGTACTGGCTAGAAGTCTTGGAAACTACAGTGTTAACGTATCTGTCTACAACTTGACAAGTGGAATTGGACCTGCCACTGCAATATACAATGGTAACTTGACCTTCAGAATTGCTGAGGGACTGGGAATGGAGGAGCTAAACTTAGTGGATACAATGCTCCCCATTGGCATGCGAGAATTTACGGTTTCTGGAATAACTTTTATTGGTATAAGGTACTACGATCCCTCCAGTGGAGTTATAATTACAGCCGACCCAAATACTGGAATTATTCTGAGCATAGAATATTCAGGGCTTGGAATGTATTACTCTGCTAATCTTATCCAAATAGAAGAGGGGAACTCCTGCCATGCCTGGTAAAGCGAGAGTTCACATCAGAGTTTATGGCAGAGTTCAAGGTGTTTTCTTCAGAGCCTTCGTTAAGTCTCATGCGGATAGGCTTGGAATAACAGGATGGGTAAAAAATGTTGAGGATGGAAGTGTGGAAATTGTAGCAGAGGGGGAAGAGGACAAGTTGAAGGAGCTCATAGGCGAAGTTAGGAGAGGTCCTCCTTTAGCATTCGTTGAGAAAATTGAGGTAGATTGGGAAGATTATAGAGGAGAGTTTCATGACTTTCAAATTAAAAGGAGGCATGAATTCTGATATTCGTTTTCAATCATTCGCACGCTCTTATCTAATCTTACAACAAAACCCCAAGCTTGCACATGGAGGCGAATTGTTTAATTTTAAATGTCCAAAATTCAAGTGAATTTTGATTCCTCTCATGCTGAACGGGATCAATGTAATGTATTTGCCATGCTTCAGAAAGGAATACGACAGGGATTTAAATGCATGTATTAATATAACTTATTTGCTAGAATCCCCTCGCTGCAGCGAGGGATAGTTCACATGAAGAACGGATAAAATTAATTGCAAGGAGGTAAGATTGTTGCCAATACCACCATCAATATATAACATTTTAGGAATAGTTGGGATTTCCGTTGTAATATTCGTCATCGGAATAATCATAGGGAAAGCGCTTGGGTGGGCAATTAGAAACCTGATAGAGAAGATTGGGATGAATGAGTGGATAGAGAAGTTCGCAATAGGGAGAGCAATTGCTAAATCTGGCTACAAGCCAAGCGATTTCTTTGGGAAAATAGCTTCTTGGACAGTCTATGCTACTACAGTAGTCCTCGCACTATACACTACAACCTCCTTCTTGGATCTTGCTGAGGCTAGCATATTGCTGAGAACGATTCTCGTAGTCTACATTGGAGGATTCGTCAAGGCCTTCCTAATAATCATCACAGGATTTCTTCTCGTAGATTCCTTTATTGGATACCTCTACAAGAGCTCACAGGTTGAGTCAGAGCTAGAATTTCTTGGTCCTATAGCAGAGTATCTTAGGATTCTTTTGTACATAATAACAGTAGTATTCGCGCTGGAGCAAGGAGGAATACAAATAGCTTTCCTGAGCAGCATGCTATCACCAATTCTTTGGGGCATAACTCTGGTTATGGTTATAGTTATACTGGCTCGTTCTCTCTCGAAGCATTTCAAATGCAGCGCTCCTCAATAGCTCTCAACTTTTGCTTTATTCTAAAAATGCCTCTAACCACGAAGCCCGATGCTTCTCCATAAACAATGATAACATAAATTTCATTATTAGAATAAAACAATTTTATCTCCCCTTTGAAAGAAGCCTATGGTAATTACCATGAAATTTGAAGGAATTACATTTGATCTTTGGTATACGCTTATCTATGAGACTGAGGAAGAAGAGAAAAAGTACCTAAGCATGAGGATAAAAGCTATAGAAAAAGGCCTAGAGGAACTAGGAATCAGCGTAGACGAAAATGCATTAACGAAGAGCTTTCTACACCTAGGGAAGTTTTCCCTATCAATTCGCTTCGATAGATTCATAAAACTAATAATTTCTTCTCTCGGTCTGTCTCTCTCTGCAAAAGACATCGAGACTATAGGAAGGATCTACCTAAGCGAAATAGAGAAATACAGCTTTAAGCTGGGTCCTAGCGTTCCTGATATTTTAAGTGAGCTGAAGAAGATTGGAATGAAAATAGCAATCATCAGCAACACCTCAATTCCCGAGGTTGTTCTCTGGAAGATTCTCGACAAGCCAGGCATATCTCAATATGTGGATGCTATCATTTCTTCCTCTGATTTGGAGGTGGAGAAGCCAAATCCATTGATATTCGAGATCGCTCAAAAAAGGCTAGGTGTAGATGCCAGCAGGGCTCTTCACATCGGGGATTCCTGCATTGAGGATTACCTGGGAGCTCTTTCAGCAGGACAGAAAGCAGCACTTTACACAGGGCTCTATATTCACAGAAGGGAAAAGATTCCCCACGAACTTTGTCTAATGAACAGGACTCCAGTAATCGAAAGGCTTACAGTTGAAGATATTTTCCTCAATAATGGACTCTGAAAAGAGAAAATTAATATAAAATAATACAAAAAAAGAGAAAACAACACCATTTCCTTCTCCTATTTTCCTCTATTCAGCAACCTGTATACAATACTTATTATCGCGATTACAATCAAACCAGAGGGCACGGTCACCTCTATTCCCGGAGTTACTATCGTTGAGATCAGCACTCCCATCAAAGCCATCAAACCCAGCAGAGATTTAAGTGGAATTCCTCTCTTCCTGAAATTCAGTGAAAACGATATATGTGATGCTAGTATTGCCATCCACGTGAATATTCCGCCGAATGCTGCAACTCCAAAAACTATTAAGTAAGACAATGAGGAACCAAAGCTGTAAGATAGAACTGTTGTCACAACCACTCCTACCATTGATGCTGCTAGTGCATTGAACGGAGATCTGAACCTGTTGAGCTTTCCAAGAAACGAAGGAGCTAGACCTCCTCTAGCTAAAGAGAAGAGCATTCTCGAAGTTAAATAGAGGTTCGTGTTTGCTCCAGAAAGAGCAGCAGTCAGTATAACAAAGTTCACTAAAGAAGCTGCTGCTGGTATGTTGACTTTATTGAAAACGAGAACAAATGGACTTTCAGTTAAACCAGCAGAGCCCTCTGGAACCAAATTGACGATTGCTATTATAGATGAAACATAGAGAAATGTCAGCAAGATGACCACTGCCCTCAATGCCCTCGGCGAATCTTTTTCCGGATTTCTAGCTTCTCCAGAAGTTACTCCGACAACTTCAACTCCGATGAAAGAGTAGATAGCAACTACTGTTGCTAGCCAGATACCTGTGAATCCTCTTTGCGAAATGTCCTGGAAAAATGGAGTGGTTGAAATGAGACCAAACTCTGACGGATGTAGCAGTATGTATGAGCCAATAATAATGAATAAAAGAATAACTGATACCTTTATCGTTGAAAGAGCATATTCAACTGCCCCCAAGACATTGACGCTAATAGAGTTCAGCAAGAAAAGCATTGCTCCAAATATTACTATCCAGATCACTGGGCTGACTTCATGAAACCAGTAACTCATATAAATAGATGCTGCTGCGAGATCTGCTCCTATTGCAAAGGCTTCAGCGAACCAATACATAAATTTCACAAGAAAGCCCAGATACCTGCTGATGAAAATTTCGGCGTGGTTGCCAAAAGCTCCAGGACTTGGAAACAGCTTGGTCATCTCTGCTAAGGCGGTCCCGACCGAATATGCTATTAGAGCTCCCAGCACGTATGAGACAGCTGTTCCTGAACCTGCCAATTTTATGGCGAAACCGCTTCCCAAAAATAGCCCAGTACCTATAGCCGATCCTATTGCCATCATTATCATTTGCCCTTGGGAAAAAGCTCTTTTAAGCCCCTTTTCCCTATCCTCAATGCCCTTTCTAATTGATTCTATATCCTTTCCCATGGATTTCACCAAATATAATTATTATATATATTTTTTTAAGAAAAGAGCTCTATTTTTCTTCTTTTCAAATCCTCAACGACATCCGCAAGTCCTAGCCTAAGCAGTGTGCTCTCTCTCGGTATTCCGGTATTCACATCCCAATTTCTTGCTGCGTAGTATTCATCAAGCATTCTCTCAAGTTCAATAACTTGTCCCTTTGACTTTCCTACCTTCATTGGTTCTTTCAAAAAGCGAGATGGAAGTGAATCGTCCTTTCTCCTTATACCCTCTCTGACTAAATATGCTCTTTCCAAATTCACAATTCTCTCTCCTGTTTCTTCAATTTCTCTTGGGCTCAGGGAAATTCCAGTAACTGCTGTGAACAGTTCGGAAATTTTCTCATAGTTGAGAATGTTCATGTTCTCAGCTAGATTTTTGCATACTTCCAGTGAATCAACTAGCGCACAGATGTTCTCATAGTAAGCAACCAATCTTCCCTTTCCTCTTATTCCAAGACGAATTGTTGCCTCCGGTTCTCCAAACATCTCCATTCCGATTTTTGGATCATCACTCAGCTCAATGAATGGCTCAGATCTGAGATGGTCAGCTCCTCTGCTGGCGACTGCAAACCCGAGACCATAGCCCTTCAACGCTCTAGGATCTGCTTGTATCATCTCAAGTCTCTTTACGTGGAATGCGAGCTCCATTCCTTTTCTCAATTTCTCAGCAGCTTTGACTACCCCTTCAGAGAGTAATTTTCCAAAACCATCTTTCTTTGCTATCTGTTTTATCAACTCGATTACTGCTTCCATGTTTCCCCAATTGAGCCTGAGGCCATCAGTATCAGCTAAGCTTATGAGCCCCCTTTCGTATAGCTCCATTGCCCACGAGATGACTTCACTTGTCGTGATTACATCCATTCCAAGCTCATTGAGGAGATCAACTGCAGCTAGAGCTTTCTCCAGATCTCTATTTCCTATTCTAACAGTCATCCCAGCCAGAGCTTCATATTCCAGCCCTTCATTCACAACAATCTCACCGTCTTTATGATAGACATAGACTCTACTGCATGGAACAACACATGAAAAGCAACCCCTGACCTTTACATTGTGCTTTACAGCTAATTTTTCACCGCTTACATCATAGGCGAAATCAACCTCACCGCGAGAAAAGTGATATGCGGGAAGCATGCCTATTCTGTTTCCAGCAAGGAGAATTCTAGTTGTTCCCATTATTCTTCTTGGCCAGAACTGCTCATGAGAAAATACTTCTTTTTCTATTTCATCAACAATTTTCTCGAACTTATTTTGATCGGCAACCTCAACATATCCATCTCCTCTAACTGCTACGGCCTTGACATTCTTCGATGCCATAAGGGTTCCCATCCCGGTTCTTGCTGCAGGCCTGACTCTGTTGAAGAATACTCCTCCAAAGAGAACACCGTTTTCAGATGCAGGGCCCACTATGCCTACTTGAACTCTATGATCTCCAATTTCACGTATAATTTCATCGAGAGCTTTAGATACGGTTTTCCCCCAAATTCCTTCAGCGTCTCTAAATTCAACAGACTTTTCCGTTATGTATAAGTATATTGGCTTTCTGCTCTTTCCCTCCAATATTATCTGGTCAAAGCCAGCATATTTCATCTCAGCCCCAAAATGTCCTCCAGCATTTGAATCCCCAAGGATTCCAGTAAGCGGCGATTTTCCACTCACATTCACTCTCGCTCCAAGAGGAAATCCTGTTCCAGCTATGGGACCAGTTGATATCATCAGTTTATTATCAGGGCTCAAGGGATGTACTTCTGGAGGAACCTCATCGTACAACTTTCTTATGTTAAATCCTCTTCCTCCGATATATCCAGCCGCTAGTTCTTTTGTAACTTCCTCGAACTTTACTTCTCTCCTCTCTAGATTAATTCTCAATATTCTGCCAGCATATCCATATAGCTTAGACATCTCTTATCCCCCACTTGCTCCTTAATCTTAAACCTGCTGCTAGGGCAGTTGCATAATCTTTCCCAAGCTCATGCTTCTGTGGCTTCTCAATCTGTTGATCCCTGCTTGTTAAAAAGAGAGCACCCGTTGGGCATCTTTTCACACATTCTGGCTGACCTCCACATAAATCACAGAGAAGAGGTTTCAATTTCAGAGGATTCATTGATAAGTAGCCATACGGACAAGCGTCTATGCATGAACCGCAGCCAATGCAGAGAAACTCATCAAGCTTAACTTTCTTTTCTTTTTCATCGAAATATAGAGCCTTGGTTGGACAGCTTTTTGAGCAAGGAGCATCTTCACAGTTCTGACAAATCAATGGAAAGTCAATTTCTCTCAGATCATCTTTGATTATTTTTATTCTAGAGAAAGTTGATGAGAAGAATCCTTCATGTTTAAAGGAACACCAGAGCTCACAATATTTGCATCCAGAGCATTTAGAAAAATCAACTTCTAAGCGAAGTCCCATTGGCTCATGGTATCACCACAGGATTTGTGTATTTGAAAAAATTTGCTATTTATATTTTTTGAAACTGAAAGCGTTGCCTTTTTCAAGGTTTTTAGGAAGCCAAAAAATTTAATTATTAAAAATTATACGGCTAAATCCCTGGCTATGATCTCAGCAACCTTTTTTCCCGACAGTAGCATAGAGCTGAAAATTGGGCCCATTCTATAGAGACCGTATAGCTCGGCAACTGACATACCACAGGCATATAGGCCATCAATCACTTTACCTGTTTTCTCAACGACCTCTTTCTCTGATTTTTCTGCATATGCGGATGACTCTCCCTTCAGAGTGATTCCAAAATTGGGGTTTTTCTTTACGAGAGCTCTGATCACTTCAGCACCGTGTCCTGTAGCGTCTACTGTTGCTCTAGCTGGAATGAATATTGGATCAACATGCAAACTACTCATTTCCACTGCTGTCCAAATGGTAACTACCCCATGCACAGAGGGAGGGTTATCCCTCACGATGACATCTTCCACAGAAGTTCCCAATAATATTCTTGCTCCAGAATCCAGCACACCGTTTGCAAGTCTTATCATCAATTCCACAGCATCCACAACTAGAAGTCCAGAATCCTCAATCTTCTTGTATTTAATTTCAAAATCCTCCAAGATATCTTTGGCCAGGCTGTTCAAAACCACCTTGTGAAAAAGATTTCCTCCACCTCCAATACCTCCTCCCACGCTCAATCTCCTCTCTATGAGGAGAACTTTGATCTTCTTCTCAGCAAGATATTTTGCTGCCGCCATTCCTGATGGTCCTGCCCCAACAACTATCACATCTACCCCTTTGGAGAAGGTGATCCAGTCCTCAAGCGAATCTCTCAATATCGAAGCTGTAATGAGGGATTCCAACATAGTATTTAACCTCCTCTACTACAAGCAAGTTAAAAACAGTAATATTTAAAAATTATTATTGTAATTATTAACAGGTTATTGCTTCTTCTCAGAAATCATTTCCCTTACTATTGAGAGGATTTCTGCTGCATGACCCCTAGGCTTAACCCCGATTTTTCTCCAAACTAACTTACCTTCCTGATCGAAAATGAACGTGCTTCTAATGATCCCTTCTTTTTCACCGCTCTTTTTTCCCCAAGCACCAAGTTTTCGTATCACACTTCCATCTCTGTCAGTTAGCAAAGGGACATTCAAACCATGCTTTTCCTTGAATTTTTTATGTGAAGAGGGCGAATCCATGCTTATTCCATAAACCTGTACGTTTAGTTCAACGAACTTTGATAATATTTCAGAAAATTCTTTTGCCTCAGCAGTACATCCAGGTGTGTTATCCTTTGGATATACATATAGAACAGTCCATTTTCCTTTTAATAAGTCCTTCAATTTAATTTCCTTTCCATCTTCTCCAACTAAACTGGCATCCAAGATCTCCATAGCGCTCTTCCTCATATCTATAATTTTTGATAAAAATTAATAAAAGAAAAGTTTAAATGTAATTTCTCATTAGAATCAACTAAAAACCCGGAGGTCATTTTAAATGAGAACTGTCTCAACAGCAATAGTAGGAGCTATTGTTGTTATAGTAATAGCAGTTGCAATTTTGGGAATTTACTTGGCAGAAAGAGGCGGAGCTCCTTCTGCAACTACTACAGTACCAGCAACTACAACATCCCCACCTAAAACTACAACCAATCTCTCTAGGAACAGTATCTGCATTGTTTATGACGTTGGCGGGAGAGGAGATCTAAGCTTCAATGACATGGCATATCTGGGGGCAAGCAGAGCTGCAAAGGACTTTGGTCTTAAGCTTGTGGAGGCTCAGAGCACTTCCCAAAACGATTACCTACCAAATCTCAATACAATGGCCCAAAGCGGAAGTTGCTTGGTAATTGTAGCAGTTGGCTTCTTGATGGCTGATGCTGTTAATCAGACAGCTGCCCAATATCCTAATCAGAACTTCGCAATAATTGATGCAGTTGTCCCGCAACCAAATGTTCTGAGCGTAACATTCAAGGAGGAGGAAGGCAGCGCGCTAGCTGGAGCACTAGCTGCCATGATAGCCCACTACTATAACTATTCATCCGTTGGTGTGGTGCTGGGGATGGAGATTCCAGTTCTCTATAAATTCGAGGCAGGATATTACTGGGGAATAAGGTATGGGGAGCAGCTCTATCAGCAATACACAGGTCAAAATGTAACTCCCCTCAATGTGCTTTGGACATATACCGGATCTTTCAATGATCCAGCAAAGGGAAAAACAGCAACACAGGCTCAGCTTGCTCAGGGTGCTGGAATAGTCTACAACGTAGCAGGAGCAACAGGTCTGGGCATATTCGATGCGGTTGAAGAGTACAACATGCAGAGAGGAAGAACCATGGGACCACCTTTTGCCATTGGAGTTGACAGCGACCAGGATTGGATAAAGCCAGGCTACATTATAGCAAGCGTAGAAAAGAGAGTCGATATAGGAGTATACGATGCAGTCCAGAGAGCGTTGAGCTTTTATTCAGGGAACATTTCCAAGTATGGAGGACAATTAGTGCTGGGGCTGAACGAGGGAGGAGTTGCTCTTAGCTCCCTCGACGATCTCAATACGTTCCTTCAGATAGCTGTGCAGGCTGGAAAGACTGTAAACCAGACGCAGATCTTCCAGAAGGTTGGCAGCATGAGAAACTCCATACCTCAGTGGATATGGCAGGCAGTTGCCAATCTGACCAACACGCTCAAGGTGAATCAAAACATCTCTGCTTATGGGCTGAAATTCTCCGATATTGAATCGCTAATAGTGAACAATGCTCTTGATTCAGCAAAAATTAAAGATATACGAGCGAAGCTTGGAGTTCCAACTGGATAATTTTTTTAACACATTTCTTTAAAAGTTTTAAAAACCCTTTTTTGAAGGTGTCAGATATCATGTCAAGCCAAGAAGAGAACGCTATTGAAATGCTGAACATAACGAAGGTTTATCCTGATGGTGTAGTAGCACTGAATGATGTTTCACTCACGATAAAAAAGGGAGAAATTCACGGAATTTTAGGAGAAAACGGCGCAGGAAAGACAACACTGATGAGAATATTGTACGGAAACATAAGGCCAACAAGGGGAAAAATAAAGATAAACGGAGAAGAGGTGAGCTTCAAAAGCAGTGCTGATGCGATAAAAAAGGGAATAGGCATGGTTCATCAGCATCCAGCACTGGTTCCGGTTTTTACTGCAAGGGAAAACATATTTCTGGGCATTCCATCCAGACAGAAAGGTGAAGATAGATTAAAGGAACTCATTGAAACCACAGGGCTCAAAGTCCCGTTGGAGGAGAGAGTTGAGGATCTCTCTCTAGGGATAGCCCAAAGGATCGAGATTCTCAAGGTGCTCTACAGGGGGGCAGATATACTCATTCTAGACGAGCCCACAACAAACATGACCAGCGAAGAAGTTAGAGAATTCTTTGTAAGCCTTCGAAACTTGAAAAAGATGGGTAAAACAATTCTCTTCATATCTCACAAGCTAAAGGAAGTTTTGGAGATAACCGATAGGATCACTGTTCTTAGGAGGGGAAAAGTCAGTGGCAATTTGGAGACAGTTAGAGCAACTCCCGAGGAGCTTGCCAGGCTAATGGTAGGAAGAGAAGTTTTTCTCAAAATAGAGAAGCCTATCATTGCTCCGGGAGAGACTGTCCTGCAAGTTAGCGATCTCTGGGTGAGAAGATGGGACAAATCTTGGGCAGTGAAGGGAGTAGCATTTGAAGTAAAGAAAGGGGAAATATTCGGAATAGCAGGAGTTGAGGGCAACGGACAGAGCGAGCTAGTAGAAGCAATAACTGGCCTGAGAAAGCCAGAGAAAGGGAAGATCATTCTGAAAGGGAAAGAAGTTACAAATTTTTCTCCATCATCACTCTATGAAATGGGAATGGCACATATACCTGAGGATAGACAGAGAACCGGTCTCATTCTTGACATGAGTGTATGGGAGAACTCTATCCTTGGAATGCACAAGAAAAGAAGATTTGTCAATTCTCTCAAAATATTCAATAGCAGAGCAATTTACAATTATGTTGAGGAGCTTATCAAGCGATATGAAATAGTTGTCTCGAGACTAGACACTCCTGTTCGGAGACTAAGTGGAGGGAACCAGCAGAAAGTAGTTGTCAGCAGAGAGCTATCGAAGGATCCTGAACTAATAATAGCAGCACAACCTACTAGAGGACTAGATGTAGGAGCGACTGAGTATATTAGAAGACTGCTCGTTGATCTTAAAACAAAGGGAAAAGCAGTTCTACTCGTATCAAGTGATATAGATGAGATCATGGAACTCAGCGACAGAGTGGCAGTTATGTACGATGGAGAGTTCATGGGTATAGCGGAGACATTCTCTCTCAATGAGAGAGAGATAGGAATGATGATGGGAGGATATAGGTTGAGTGAAATAATGAGAGGGGGCTGATAAACTTGAACACTCTATCAAGGATAAAGGAAAAATATGGAGAAAGCATTGTTGGCTTTCTAGAAGTAACACTGGCTGCTGCTATTGGGCTTGGGGCTTCTGCTGTTCTAATTAGGGCAGGTGGTTACAGCCCCGCCGATGCTTTTTACTACCTTTTCAGAGGATCTTTCGGCTCTCTCTATAGCTTATATACAACTTTGAGCTATTCCATTCCTCTTATGCTCACAGGCCTCGCCTTCGCTGTTAGTGTTAGGGCTGGACTTTTTAACATTGGGGCAGAGGGACAAGTGTATATATCTGCTTTAGGAGCGATAATAGCGGCATCAATAGCCATGCCATCCTACCTCTACCTTCCAATGGAATTCTTAATAGGGATTTTACTAGCAGTGCTCTGGTCATTGGCAGCTGGAGCATTGAAGGTCTGGAAGGGAGTAAACGAGGTAGTTTCTACAATAATGCTCAACTGGATAGCATTCTGGATTGTCGAGTACGCTAGAGCGAACATTTACTATGATCCCCTTTCTCCAGACAGAACCATTAGAATACCACTCGCAGGAAGATTGCCTCTCCTTGTTGCTAATACATCACTCTATTCAGGAATAATAATTTCAATAGGGGTAGTGGTTGTCATGTACATTATAATGTGGAAAACAGCAGTGGGCTATGAGATTAGAGCAGTTGGACTGAATCTTTTTGCCTCAAAATATGGAGGTATAAAGACATCGTTGGTTGCTTTGGAGGCATTTGCTATAAGCGGTTTGCTGAGTGGATTAGCAGGAGTTATGGAGACAATTGGTAGACCGCCCACATATGCAATTGTGACTGGGCTCACAAATCTCGTCAATTTGGGTTTCAATGGGATAGCCGTATCATTGATTGGAAGAAACAATCCCATAGGCATAATTCCAGCATCCATATTTATTGGAGCTCTAACTGCGGGAGCAACATCGATGCAGATATTTGCTGGCGTTCCGCTTGAAATGGTTCAAGCTGTTCAAGGAATTATTGTAATAGTTCTAGCAATTCCTGGACTCATAAGAATTTTGAAATCTTACATAAAGAGGTGAAGGAGACAATGGATTCATCTATGATAGCAAACATCCTTATTCAGACAGCATATGCTTCAACCCCCCTCCTCCTCGCCTCTACGGGGGAGATACTTTCAGAGAGGGCAGGAATTGTGAATATAGGATTGGAGGGAATAATGCTCCTCTCAGCCTTCATAGGAGTGGTAGTTGGGGATGGTCTCAAGAACCCTTTGGCTGGAATCTTGGCTGCCGTAGCTTTGGGAGCCCTAATTGGGCTCATGCACGGATTCATAACAGCCTACTTAAAGGGGGATCACATTGTCAGTGGCTTGGGGATAAACCTCTTTGCCTTGGGCTTCGTGCCGTATGGCATCTATGCTGTTTGGGGAGTGAGGGGCTATTACAATCCCAGCACTCAGGCTAAGGTTCCGAGCGTCTTTGGTGTCTCTCCAATATTCATAAGCAGCATCATCATCGTTTTCCTAGTTTACTATTTGCTGTTTCATACGCGCTTTGGACTTTCTCTGAGGTCTTGCGGTGAGGATCCCCGCTCAGCCGATGCTTCTGGGATAAGAGTCGAGAGAATGCAGTTGCTGGCAGCGGTCATAGGATCATCTCTCTCTGGCCTGGCAGGTGTTTTCATGTCCTTAGATTGGCTCACTACCATAACTAAAGATCTTCCTGCTGGGAGAGGATTCATAGCTCTCGCAATCGTTAATTTTGCCAATTGGAATCCACTGCTCGGGTTGCTTGGCAGTTATCTCTTCGGGTTCTTCTGGGTAATCATAGAGTGGCTCAAAATATCAGCACTGAAACAGATCATTCCTGTAACTCTTCTGAATATAATCCCGTATGTGGCAACCTTGGCTGTAACAGCAGGAGTCCTGGGAAGATCTAGACCCCCCAAATATGCAGGAGTCCCATATAAGAAGGAGTGATGAGAAATGAACGAAGAGAACGATATATGTTTAATTATAGCTACCTCTGTACTTGGTCTTGAACTAGGGAAAAAATTTGCCAAGGAAATCCAGGAGAAGCTCTCTGGTATGAAAGATGAGATAAAATTCATTGGAGTAATTAGCAAAAAGGAAGAGATTCCCCAGAGCTGTTCTTCTTCAATAGTTCTTGTCGCTACTGGTGGTACGGAAGATGTAATAGTGAATATTGGAAACATGAGCAAAAATCTCCATTTATTCTATCATGACTCCTTCAATAGCCTTCCAGCAACTCTGGAATCTGTGGCTCTTCTCAGGCAAATGGGAAAGGAGCCGCATCTTCATAAGTATGATGGACCAGACTCGCTTCTACGAATGGTGGATGCATTAGAAAGGGCAAAGAGAGGAATTGAAAAGCTGAAGAGCTGCAGGCTAGGCGTAGTAGGAGGAGTAAGTGATTGGCTAGTATACAGCAGGGTAAATCCCTCTGATGTGAAAAGGAAATTGGGCTCGGAGATCGTGGAGATCCCGCTTCAAGAATTGCTCGAACTTATGGATAACATTGATGCACAGCAAGACATGAATGAAATAACGAAAAAAGCCCGGAAGATAGAGGTGAGCCGCGAGGAAATTAGCAAGGCGCTGAGGGTTCATGGAGCTCTTCTGGAGATCGCTAAAAAATATAATTTATGTGGCTTGACAGTTAAATGCTTCGATTTAATACTAGCGAAGAGAACTACAGCTTGTCTCTCTATGTCGCTGATGAACACAAAAGTATTTCCGGCAGCATGCGAGGGCGATGTGCCGCTCCTCATATCCATGGCTCTTGGAGAGTTCGTGACAGAACGTCCAGCATTCATGGGAAATCCTGCTATACTGAAAAAAGGAGAGATATTGATTGCTCACTGTACTGCTCCTCTTATTTCTTCTTTCAAACTGACAACTCACTTCGAATCTAACCTTGGAGTTGGAATAAGTGTTGATTATCCATATGGAGAAGCTGTCACAATTTACAGAATTGATTCTGGGCTGGAAAAAATCAGGATTGGCAAAGGAAGAATAAAGGAATGGAAATGGAGAGAAGATCTCTGCAGGACTCAGGTTCTGATAGAGATGGAAAATGCAGAAAAAATCCTGAAAAAAAGCATTGGAAATCATTACGCTCTAATTATAGGAGATTGGGTGGAAGAGCTCTCCGCTGCAGGAGAGCTCCTTGGATTGAATGTGGAAACGATCTAATTTTTCATCGATTTTTACTCTGGACATAACTTAAAGAAAAATCAGTGAAGCTCATAGGACAAAATCAATAAATATTTATATAAAGAAGCTTCAGACGGTGCCTAGTTCCTTGAACGTAGCAGTAGTTAGGTCTCCCAAGCTAGAGCTATTCGGAATTTTTACAGATGCCATTGAAAAGCTCAAGGAAATTTCCAATGTTGTTGAGATCTATGGCTCAGACAATGAAGCAGACCTAGCAGAACAGCTGCGCGGCTACTCTGTGGCAATTACAGAACCAATGCTTCCTAAATTTGGAAAAAAATTTTTTGAGCTTAATGATGATATAAAGATGATTTTTGTTCATGGAAGAGGATACGATAACGTGGATGTTTCCGCAGCGAGAAAAAAGGGGATTATTGTAGCAAGAGTTCCTGGTTGGTGCGAGAACGAAGCAGTCGCCGAACATGCTTTAGCTCTCTTATTGGAAGGAGTAAAAATGCTGTGGAAAGCTCGCATTTGGGTTTCGAGCGGAGAGTGGAAGAGGGTTGGTGAAAGCGGCGGCTTCTTCTTCTCTAAGAGCATAAGAGGAATGAAAATAGGAATCATAGGATATGGATATATAGGAAAGAGATTTGCAGAAATCTTGAAGGGAGGATTCGGCACAAGCGTCTTAGTATATGATCCCTATGTTCCTTCTCAGAAGATTCTTGATGAGGGTTTTCAGCCCTTTGTCGATCTCCACGAAATGCTAAGAGAGGTTGATGCAGTTTCTATTCATGCCGAACTAACAGAGGAAACTTATCACATGATTGGACGGAAGGAGATTGAGGAAATGAAAGATAAAGTAATCCTGATAAACACAGCAAGAGGAGCAATAATAGACACAGAGGCGCTCATACATGGATTAAAAATTGGAAAAATTGGCTTTGCTGGCTTGGATGTAATTGAGGGAGAACCTATAGGTAGCGATCATCCTCTGCTATCTTTTCCAAACGTCCTAATAACTCCGCATGTAGCTTATGCTACAAATGAAGCTATAAAATGCATGGACTATTCCACAGTTGATGCGGTAAAATCTTTCATTGAAGGAAAAGCAATCTTAGAGCAAATATTTTAACACCATGCTACTCCATTAAAGCAATAGTTGAACCGTATTCTTTCAATGTTCTTCGACTAAACTGTTATACAGTTACCTCATAGATAGGGCACATCATCTCTTTTCCATAAAAGGATCTTATGCTCTCTTCTCCCTCTATGATCTTTCCCTCTAATTCTCCTGAAGCAGCTACAATTTTTCCATTCTTTAATATGACTCTTAGCTTTCCAGCAGAGGACTTGCAGTTCATTAGCAGAAATGAGGATGAGGATTTGCTCTGCTCGGCAATTCTTCTCAGTAAATCCTCGCTTATTATATCTATTTCCATCCCCACTGACTTTGATTTCCCAAGAAGGCCAGTGAGAAATGCTGGATCACCTAATTTTTTGGAGAGGTTCTCGTCAAAATCGAATAGCGAGGATTTTTCCCCTAATATCCTCTTTTCCTCGACTGATGGTGCCTGAGGGGTTTCAATTTTTTCTCTTTGCTTTTCCTGAGCAGGAGGTAGAGAGATGACCTGCTTTGGTAAGGATATCATAGATGGAAGCTGTGATTCTACATTTTTTCCCAGGGAATCCAAGAACTCGATTGCCTTCTTCGTCAAGCTGCTTTCATTGGGGGAAGTATATGACAGCTCTATTCTCAAATCGGTAAATGAGCCAGTTGGGATAATCTCAAATGTAATTTTTAAGTCAACCTTCGTTTTATATCTTATTATGCCCACTCCAACAGAAGTTTCTCCCGAGGCAGAAAATGTTACAAGAAAGTAATCCTTTCCAAGCTCCTTGCTTTCTACAATTCCATTTATATTTCCCTCAAAATCAAAACCACTCATCTTGAACTGTATCACTTCTCTGTCTCTCTTTTCAATTTTTAACTTCGCAGGAATAATCTTCAGAAGATTATCAGGATTTTTTAGCGTCTCATATATTGAGCGTGAAGGGTAGCTCATCTTCAGAGAAATAGCCCTTGTGACTGTCACTGATTGTTCAACCCCCTTTTAAATCATTTTCCTAAGTCCTTCTAATTAAAGATTTTTAATAGTATTACCAAATCATAGTTGTGGAGAAAATGATTCACGAAATAGCTAAGGAATTAGAGCGCATAGTTGGGGAAAGATGGCTAAGCAAAGATCCAAGAGCCATTGAACCCTATCTGTATGACAGAACCCAATCCGCTGTTAGACCAAAGGCATCAGAAAATGTTATTGTGGTTAAGCCAGGAAGCATAGAGGAAGTAGCCAGAGTTGTTAGTGTGGCTCACGAAGCTTCTATACCTATATATCCGAGAGGAGGAGGAACCGGACTAACAGGAGGTGCTGTTCCTACTAAGCCAGGAATAATAATCTCTCTTGAGAGGCTCAACAGAATAATAATTGAAAAGGAGAACATGGTAGCTGATGTTGAAGCTGGAGCAACGCTGGGCTCGCTAATTAGTGAGGCTGAGAAAAATGGTCTATTCTTTCCACCTCATCCTGGAGATGAGGGGGCTCAAATAGGTGGCTTGATTGCTTGTAATGCAGGAGGTTCAAGAGCAGTTAGGCATGGAACTATGAGAAACTTTGTGCTCGGGCTTCAAGTTGTTCTTCCCAATGGAGAAATCGCCACGATAGGAGGGAAAACGCCTAAGAACAACATGGCAACTAACTTCTATCATCTCTTTATAGGTAGCGAGGGGACACTTGGAATAATAGTGCGTGCTTGGATAAGGCTGTACCCGAAGCCTAAAAATTCTGCAACGATTCTCGTACCGTATAGAAATGCCTATGATGCTATCGATTCTGCAATGAAACTTCTCTGGGAGGGCTATGTTCCCCTATCTCTCGAGCTTGTTGATTCGGATTCTCTGAGGAAAACAGCAGAATATTTGAGAATAGAATGGAGATATGGTAATGGAGATTTCTATTTGATGTTGGTTCTAGTTGAGCCCACTATAGAAATGCTATATACTGAGCTGGAAGGGATTGCTAAGATATTAGAGGAAAAAGCATCAGGTGAGCCAATATTAGCGGAGAGAGATGATGAGCAGAAGGAGATCCTTAAGATAAGGAGCGAAGTTTATTCTGCTTATGAGAACGAAATGTTTGAGGGACTAGATGTCTCTGTCCCCCTGGGAGAACTGACAAGATTTGTCCGATTCATTGAAGATTTGGAGAAGAAATACAACGTGAGAATTCCCCTCCTTGCACATTTGGGTGATGGGACATTTCACCCAGATCTTCTCTACAGTGGATTGGATGAGGCATCTTTGGAAAGAATGAGAGATGAAATATATGATGCTGTAATTTCGATGGGAGGCAGCATAACCGGAGAGCATGGCATAGGCTATACGAGAAGACGCTACGCGGAAAAATATCTCAATGATAACTTGAAAAAGCTAATTAAAAAAGTGAAGAGTGCTATTGATGATAAGGGAATAATGAACCCAGAAAAGTATATTCCATAAAAAAAAGATTATTTTGTGAATATTTCAAGTCCAGGTATGCTGAGCCTCCTTTCCATAAATCTGAAGAAAATAGTTAGAGCACTTATCATTGTCAGATAAACAGCTGCCAGCGTGGAAAAAGTCTCAACAGGTCTGAAATAGAGAGAATTGAAAGTCTTTGTTACTGCAAACATCTCTGGAACTCCGACAACGAAGGCGAGAGATGAATACTGCACTAGGTATATCAACTCATTTGATATACCGAGAAAAGCTCTCCTCACTGCTTGTGGAAGAATTATGTACAGAATTTCTTGAGTGTTGGACATTCCTAGGGACTTAGCTGCTAGAGATTGCCCAATATCTATTGATCTTATGGCTCCTCTTACATACTCAGACTGGTAGGAACCAGAGCAAAGGATGAAACCTATCACCGCAGTCCAGAATGGGGGAATATAAATCCCAAAGTCAGAAAGTCCGAAGAAAAGGATCAAGAGCGTCACGAGAACTGGGAAGCCTCTGAATGTGATGACAATGCCTGATGCTATTCCCCGAATCAGCCAATTTCCATAAACTCTTGCTGCACCCAAGGCAATTCCCAAAAGCACACTTACGGGCATGGAGATAGCTAGAATCTCCAGCGTAACAATTATTCCTCTGGCAAGAGTGCTCAGAAATGCAGACCAGAAATCCATAATCCATCACTTCGCTTTTCTGTATATCGAAGCAAAATACTTCTTAACAATCTCGTGTTTTGGATTGGAAATGATCTCCTCGGGTAAGCCCTTCTCCACAATTTTTCCATTGTACATGAAAATCAATTCATTGGCTACCTCGAGAGCAAAATGAAGCTCATGCGTTACTATTAGGCTGGTCATTCCAGAGTTTGACAGCTCTTTTATCACTTGGAGGACTTCCCCAACCAGTGCTGGATCGAGAGCAGAAGTCGGCTCATCGTAGAGTATTATGGATGGCTCCATTGCTAGAGCCCTTGCGATAGCAACCCTCTGCTTTTCTCCGCCTGAAATTTGAGCAGGATATTTGTTCCAAAGCTCTCTTCCTATGTGGACCTTTTCCAGAGACCTTGAGGCAATCATGAATGCTTCCTTTTCTGGCAATTTCTTGACTTTCTGCGGCCCGATCATCACGTTCTTCAAAACAGTTAGGTGGTTGAATAGATTGAACTCCTGAAACACAAAGCCGATTCTTTGCCTCATCCTGTTTATGTCTATATCAGGATCTGTCAGCTCCACTCCTTCAAGCCATATTCTTCCTGAGTCCGGTACAGTTAGGAGGTTTATGCATCTCAATAAGGTGCTCTTTCCAACACCACTGGGACCTAATATGACCTTGGTCCTTCCTCTTTCAACTTCTAGGCTGACGCCATCTAGAACAACCTTGTTCCCATAGCTTTTCCTCAGGTTATCCACAATCAGTACAGCCTTGCTATCCGGCAATCTACTTCCCCCCAACCAACCCAGGTATTTGAACCCTCTCATAGAGAATATTGAACACTTTCGTACCGCCGTATGTCAGAAATATGAAAAGGATCCCTGCTATAAGGTAGGGAATGAAATATGAGCCTATTGATATTGTAACATATCTAGTTCTCGTGAGAATCTCCACAACACCGAGGGCGAAGCATATGGAGGAGTCCTTAAGCATTATAGCATATTGATTTGTCCATCCTGGTATTGCTATTCGTAGAGCCTGGGGGAGAATTATGGTGCGAACGGCTTCCCATCTTCCCATCCCTAGCGATCTGGCAGCAAGCATCTGTCCTGGATCCACAGCTTCTAGGGCTGCTCTAAAAATCATGCTCTGATACGCCCCATCCCTCGTTCCCAGAGCTAATATGCTGGTTGTCATAGCTGAAAGCTTTATACCAAAAACGATTGGAAATATGCCCCAGTAATAGAGAAACAAGAGAACAATCAGTGGAATTCCTCTGTATATCCAAACATAGGTATCAACAATAGTCTTCGCCACTTTTCCTCCATATACCCTGAAAATAGCGGTAGGCAAACCTATGGCAAATCCTAGCAATAGACCTCCTCCTACTAGAGCGAGAGTCCAAAGCACCCCCTCCAGCATGTATGGAAGATAGCTCTCGAGGAGGCCCAGCGATACCAATATGTTCACCTCACTTCAAATTCCATTTCTCCAACAATTGATCCCACATAGGACTGGACATAAGTTCCGAGAGGGCAGCATTTATCTGGTTTCTCAGCCATATATCTCCCGGCCTTGTTGCTACGGCATAGCTCTCATATGACCCCAAAGTTGAAACTACCCTGAGCTTTGCTGCTGCATCTGGATGAGTTCTCAGATAAGGTTCAAAGAAAGCAGAATCTGTTATCATTGCTATAGCAGTTCCTTTCAGAACAGCTTCTGTAGCAGCAGTATAGGAATCTAGCCCTAATTTCTGGAAGCGATATCCCTCATTGAGCAATTTTGTGGCCCATTCGTCAGAAGTGGCACCGAGCTCAACTGCTATGGGCTGACCTGAATTCAATATTTGTTCCAGTGACAAATTAACATCACTTCTAGTGACAACCTCGTGAATATATGAATAGTATGGAATGGAGAACCATACTTGTTGAGAACGTTGAGCAGTTATTGTCATTCCAGACATGATAACGTCTATGTCCCCATTTACCAGAGCAGTCACAATTGTTGACCAATCCCACGGCTTGAAGACCAAGGTCCAATTGTATTTCTGAGCTATCCACTTCATCACATCGACATCAAAGCCAGCAGCAGTTCCATTTGGCAGAATATATGTAAATGGCGGATAGTTGGCGTCAAACCCATAAATTATAGTGACTGTCTGATTTGGAGGAGGTGGATTGGTGAATTTGCTTTTCTGGATAGCACAGATTTGCGAAGGAGACACCGAAGGGGGAGAAGGCTTCGCCAGCCAGCCTACAGCGAATCCAACAATGAGACCAAGGATCAGCAGTCCTACTAACAAATAAACTGCGGTTCCTTTTTTCTTTGGGACTGTTTGTTCACCCACTTTTCAGTTCACCCTTAGTAAATTGTTTAATTTGAATATATTTAAATATAGCTTAAGATATTTTTTTCTAAAAAAATTGAATAATTTAAAAATATTTTTAGAAAAGGTGTTTTTTTCTTTCGAATCCTCAGTGCTCTGAAATTTTTTCTGCACGTATGCATATGAAGCAAAATAGAAATTCAGAGAAATTGATCTCTTGCTAATTGAAAGCAAAGATCCTTCTAAATCAATCGTCGAGGTGAATAGGCATCGCCGATCCCTTTAAGTGATTTTCCAAAAATATATGCTTTTCTTGAGCTCTCTACAGCTTTTTGATTTCTGAGAACTAATTCAATGGCTGTCATTGCA
The DNA here is from genome assembly GCA_038734945.1 of Fervidicoccaceae archaeon. Classification (NCBI taxonomy): domain Archaea; kingdom Thermoproteati; phylum Thermoproteota; class Thermoprotei; order Fervidicoccales; family Fervidicoccaceae; species Fervidicoccaceae archaeon. The sequence continues at coordinate 345,711 of JAVYOA010000009.1, forward strand.
TGGGAGTCATCAAAGATCTTTGAAATTTCAACAAATGCACCGAGGATTGAAGCATTTATGGCTCTGGAGCTACCTGAAATTTCCCTCACTTCCTTTGGATCTATTAAGACAGCTCTCTCTCCAGAATAGCTTAAGATTCTCCTTAGAAGAAGTGAAGAATCAATTTTTTCCTTCGAGGGAAGCAGTGATGCTGATACAGGAGGTCTGAAGTCATATGATAATATAATCCATCCTAGCAACGTATCGAGATATTCAAGGTTTCTAGCACACTCAATTATTTCTAAACAAAGCATGTAATTAGCCTCGTTCTTATGGAAAATTGGAGAATATACTTTTTCACCTATCCCAACCCTGACGAAGCTTTTTACACTGCCGAACCTCTGTGCCATTCCAAGAGTCTCACCTGTAGCGATGCTATATCCCGCTAGTCTTGAAGCCTCAGCTATCATTCTCGAGAGCGATAGCCCTCCTTGTCCGCCAACTGAGGATATAAGGATGTTAATCTTTCTTCCCAACAGAATCACCTCTCACTATGGCCTTTGTAGGACAATATCTAGCGCACAGTGCGCACCCGTAGCAGTCTTCTTCAAAGATACTCACTTTTCCCTTTTCGTTGACATAAAGCGCTGGGCATCCCGTTGCTCTTAAGCATGCAAGGCAACCAGTACACTTATCTTCTATTACTGTGTAATATGCGGGCCTGCCTTTTCTTCTCGCTTCAAGAATTGCGCAGGGAGCTCTTGAGATAATCACCTTCACTCCTCTCTTATTTATTGAATCAGCAACAGCCTTCACCATACTATCCAGATCATATGGGTCAACTATTTTCAGCTCATCCACTCCAATGCCCTGAACTATTTCCTCTATCTTTACTTCCTTAACATCTCTGCCAGTCTCGGTTTTTGTCCAGGAGGGAGTGGCTTGATGACCGGTCATTGCTACCACTTGATTGTCAAGAATTACGACCAGCATATCAACTCTCTTGTTAACAGCTTCTATTAGCGGTTGAATTCCTGTATGAAAGAAAGTGGAGTCTCCTATCGTAGCGACTACAGGCTTTTCAAAGCCGCTTAATTTCAGGCCCATTGCCATCGATATACTAGCTCCCATGCTATGCTCTGTCCAAATAGCACTCAGAGGAGGATAAGCACTCAAAGCGTAGCATCCAATATCGCCAAATATTGGTATGTCCTTTCTGCTGAAGCCAGCTCTTGCTATGCCTCCAAGAATCCCTAGATATGAGTTTCTGTGAGGGCATCCAGGGCAAAGCGGTGGCGGTCTTGGAGGCACCTCGATAGGTACAGCTGAGTCCAGGCTTCTGTCTTTCACATTCTGACCTCCCAGTAACAGATTTCGCAGCTTTTCTAAATCCAGCTCCCCTTCTTTGGGAAGGTGCCCACTATCTTTGCCAATAATTCTGGTGGAAAATCCAAATGTCAATAGTTCCGATCTGAGAAAAGTTTCTAAAAACGGATCCAGCTCCTCCACAACAATAGTTTCCTTACAGCCTCTCAATGCTTTTCGCAGAAAATCCCTGGGAAAAGGATAAAGAAGACCTAGCTTCAAGATCCTGAATTTTTCTCCGCTTTCTATTTTATTCAATAGAAATTCTTTTACATACTGATAGCCTATTCCCTCAGTAATTATGCATTTTTCTCCATTTCCCTCAACTCTATTGAGCGAGAAGCTCTCAGCTAGCTTTTCAAACTCAACAAGCCTCTCGTTAAGCCATCTATGCCTTTCAAGATTCCATGTCATGCCCGCCCTGATGAATCTTTGGGGGTCCTTTTTAAAAGATCTGAATTTTCTAGGTTCGGAAATTTTTCCTAGAACAACCTCTCCTATAGCATGATTCACCCTCGTGGTTGTTCTTAAAATAACCGGAAGCTGTACTCTCTCGCTCAATTCCAATCCTATAACTGTATAGTCCTTAGCCTCCTGAGGATTTGATGGAGAAATTAGAGGAAGCTTTGCTAGAGGACCATACCATCTACTATCCTGCTCTGTTTGTGTTGTGATGGGCCCCGGATCATCAGCCACCAGTATAAGAAGTCCTCCATCTACTCCAGAGTATGAGGCTGAAAGGAGGGGATCAGATGCAATATTCAGCCCAGGCCCCTTCATGGTGACAAGACTCCTTGCACCTCCTATGGAGGCTCCTATACCTATCTCCAGCGCAACCTTTTCATTAACTGCCCATTCTGCATAAATTTCTGCTCCAAACTCCTGGAGAGTCATTATAACTTCACTGGAAGGGGTTCCTGGATAGCCGACAGCTATCCATACTCCTCCCTCCAGAGCACCTCTAGCTATAGCTTCATTTCCCATCAAAGCAATTTTTTCCCCATCTTTTGCTTTAAGAGGATTCATCTCCATCTTTATTCCCCCTATTCATCCACAGTGCATGTATCGCCTTTGAAAGGATTGCAGAAGTAGAAACTACTGGAATAACTGAGGAAACACTCTCAATGATTTCAACGCTTCCAGCCCCAGCGAACATTCCAATTGTTGGAAGGGAAAAGTCTTTCGCCCTCTTCTTGATTGCTTCTGAAATCTTTTCTGGCTTTTCGGATGCTGTTGGAACATAGATGAGCACAGAGAGGTTAAACTCTTCAGGCAACCTGTTATTGCTCAGAACTTCAAGGATATCATCTATGTAGGCATCTCCTCCTAGGTCCAAAGGATTGCCTTGCTTGACCTTCCCTCCGTACTTCTGTGGAAGTATTTCAATGGAAGGAATTTTCACCTTTATTCCAAGCTCATCCATCAGGGAAACTGAGATCACCCCAACCCCTCCAGAATTGGTAATTATAATTGGCTTGGGTTCGTCAGCAATCCTGATTCTCCGCATTACCTCACAAACTTCCACAACTTCATCCAAATCACTTGCTAAATATCCCCCTGCCTGTCTTACAGCTGCCTTGAATAGAGAGTAGTCGGTTGCAATTCCTCCAGTATGTGACCTAGCTGCTTTTTCACTTGCTTCCCCTCTTCCACCCTTCAGAACGCAAAGCGGTTTTCCTCTTTTTCTCAAAGTGCTAGCAACATCAATGAATTTTCTACCATTTTTCAACCATTCTATGTATGCTATAACGGCTTCAGTATTATCATCATCAATAGCGTATTCAAGAGCATCTTCTACGCTAATATCAGCGGAATTTCCAAGACTGAAGAAGAATGATACACCTGAAGAGAGTAAAGAAAGACGAGAAAGTACAACACCCCCCACGGCGCCGCTTTGCGCTACAATCCCAACTTTTCCTGTACTAGGAGGAACCTCGATGCTTGCGTGCAGCTTATACTTGCTGAGCGTTATTCCAGCAGAGTTTGGTCCTATAATTCTCATCCTTTCTCTAAATTCTTCTTTCAGATTCTCACTAATTTCGGCGTTCGATGTTATTACTACCGCCAGTTTAGCTCCGATCTCAGCGGATTCTTCTAGGACTTTTCCAACATCCTTTTCCGGAATAGCAATCACAACAATATCTGGAATAGAGGGAAGGTCAAGAAGAGATGGAAAAGCCCTATATCCATGAATGGAACTGTATTTAGGATTTACAAGAAAAATATCTCCATTAAACCCCCAATCAACTATATTCCTCAGTATTATGTTTCCTATTTTCCCTTCTATCGGCGTGGCACCAACTATAGCTACAGAGTTTACTTTTTTCACAGCATCGCGGAGCAGCAGCATCTGAACAATCAACCTCATTGAAAAGCAAATAAACAATTTAACATTAATTATGCTTAATTATTAACATTACTCAAATACACTTAGTGCTCCTCAATTACGTACTTCGATATTTACGGCAAATCTCAAAAAATTTTAGGAAAAACAATCCTCAATTTGAAGATCTTCCCCATGTTTCATAAAATGGTAAACATGAAGTCCGACTATCAAAAATATTTAGAAATAATAAGTTTTTAAAGGAAAATTTATCTTTTTCCTATTTATATATAGTTCTTGAGGTACTTTCACATGTACAGAAGAAAAGTTCAGATGGTTGGTGGTTCCACATATGTGGTTAGCATACCGAAGCAATGGGCTGAAGAGATGGGAATAGAGGAGGGGAGCGATGTAGGAATAGAAAAACTGGCAGATGGCTCCCTGAAAATTTTTCCTGTCTCTGGGAAGAGACCTGAACCTCCAGCTCCAAAGCTCTATTTTTCATGTATTGAGAGCGACGAAGTAATGTCTAGAGCTATACTGGCACACTATCTCGGAGGAGCTAAAGAGATTAAGATAATAGCGAAAGATGTGGAGTGCAAGGAAAGAATACTCAAGGTAATCTCATTTCTAAAGAGCAAAGTTCTAGGTCTCGAGGTTATCGAGGAAACTTCCAGTGAGGTAACCTTGGGGGTCATTCTTGATTTTAAATTTTCAAATTTATCATCAGCTCAACAGAAAATGCTCAAAACTATCTGCTCCATGGTTGATGATATAGTAAGGGCTGTTTCAGAAAGCAATCCGGGAATATTGAGCGATATCTATAAGAGAGACGATCTTTTAGATAGGCTCTACTTATATTCGATTAGATACATAACAGCCATAGCTTCTTCTTCTGAGACAGAGGATAGAATAATGCCACACCTCCTTCCTCACTACGCTCTCATAATGAAATCCCTCGAGCGAATTGGAGATCATGTTTCGGCAATAGCAAAGAATCTTGTAGAGTCCCTCAATAGAAATGAAATAGAAAAGCATCATTTAGAGCAGCTCATTTCATTTTTAACCCAGACAAAGGCGCTTCTAGATCAAATTTCACTGCTCGCCCAGAAATTTGATTATTCATTGTTAGTAAAAGCAACCGAGCTGGCAATCTCTCTCCTGAGAAAGGAAGCTGAGCTAAGAAGAAGCATTGATAAGCCAATGATTTACTACAGCTATATTGTTGAGAGTTGCAGAAGGATAGCTGCTTACTCCATAGACGTTCTCGAAAGCATTCTAGATGTAGCAGCACTTATCCGTAAGGATCTAGGTTCGATTCAGAATGAAGTAAAATGAAATAATGGGAGGGAAAGTTCTTTACAAGCAACGAAGGTGCTAACAACTATGAGCAGGAGAGAGGAAAAAATTCCATCTCTAATATTAGGTTTTGGCAATGTTGGTAGGGAGCTCATACTCCGCGATGAACTCTGGAATCTAACCGATGTGAGAGGTGTTGTTGTAAGTAAGGGGGGAATTAGGATAAGAGGAAAAGACGATGCAAAATTGCTCATAGATGCTGTTCGTACAGCAAGAAAACTAAATGAACTTCCTAACTTCTCTACCGACATTTCATATCAGAGCTTTATAGACGAACTTTATCCACGTGGTGTGGCCTTTATTGCTATCCCTCCATCCTATAAGACAGGAGAGCCGAACATTTCCATTGTTTTAGATCTGCTTAAACAGGGAATTTCAGTCATAACAGCAGATAAAACACCATTAGCCCTTGCCTATTCGGAGATAATGGAGACATCGATAAAAAAAGGAGCATACATAGGATTCAGAGCCACCGTAGCGGCAGGGATTCCTCTAACAGATTTGGCTAGAGGAGTTTTTGGAAGAGATATTGAGACAATGCTTGCAATTCTCAATGCAAGCACAAACTTCATCTTGACTCAAGTAGAAGAAGGTCTCAGCTGGAGTGAAGCAATATCGAAAGCGGAGGCTGAAAAACTGCTCGAGCCAGACCCAAAAATTGACATAGAGGGGTGGGATCCAGCAGCAAAGCTCGTTATACTCTCAAACATCCTTGGACAAAACATAAAATTTGAAGATGTAGAAAGGATTCCTCTTTTCAGCATTTCAGAGAGCGATGTAAGAAAAGCTCTGCTGAGAAAAATGAGATATAAATATATTGCCTCTCTCTCCTTTAAAGAAAAGGAGGCCAAGATTCAGCCTGTTTTGCTCTCACAGGAAAATCCTCTGTCCAGAGTTTCGGGTAACTACAATGCTATGATGCTAAAGCTCGAGGAAAAGGAGTACATATATGCAGAGGGGCCAGCAGGTCCTGCCTGGAGAACTGCTAGAGTTATGATCACCGATTTATTTGAGCTTCTTCGCTATTCATCATCTCATTGAAAGGGATATATTGAACACTTATTTTTCCAAGTTTTTTCAATTCTGTGTGAAGGCTGGCTATGGTTTTTGAAGACCCCTTAAGCGATGCCAACAGCACACACTTTCCATAAGAGTGAATATGAGTATTGAATGTTACTATTTCACTGAACTTTTCCATTATTTTCTCAACTTCACTTCCCCTCTCCCAACTGCTTGGCCAGATTGCAATAATTATTCCTTCGCAGTTATGCTCAGACAAATAATGCATGTGGGAGTTTATGCCTTGTTGTACAGTATCTTGTATAAAGGAGGATCTAGTTACTTTGAGTACAGTGCAAATTGAATCGAGCTTTTCAGCTAAATCTTCGCTTAGACTTATACCAAACCTTCTTTTCCTGGCCATTTCATTTCACCTTTTTCATTAAAACCAATAAAACATATATTATCATCATAATTATCCCTGTAATGCCTGCTGGAGATAGATTCAGAGCTATTCCAGCAACAAGTCCAATAGATGCGGAGAGAAGGCTCATTCCCAAAGCCATGCTAACTGCTTCATTGCTCCTTTCTGCGGCAATGGAGGCAATGGCTCCAGGAATCAAAATGAATATGTGTGTCAATATGAATCCTATTACCTTCATAAATGAAGCACTAACGACGGCCAGGAGCAAGTAAAAGACGTAATCATGAAGGTAAACATTTATGCCAGAAAGCCAAGATTCACGACCAAGCAGCCCTATCAATATATTCTCTCTATAGCTGTAGAAAAATGCAATCAACGTGAAGGCTAGCGATGCGAGTGATATGTAGGCATCCGCTGTGGTTGAAAGGAAAGGATCCCCAAGTATTTCAGATGTGATGCTCTTTGCTACATAGAAGTGGTTTACCAGATAATAGAGGACAGTGACAGTGAGGGACGCCGTCATTCCTACAAAGATAGATGTTACCTTGTTTGGGTCAGCCCCACTGTGGATCACGTAGCCAACAGCTAGTATAAGAGCTGTGTTGATCAAAAGGCTCCAAACAAAAGAGCTTCCTCCCATTATGAAGGATATGAGCATAGCAAAGCTTGCTGAGAAAAGAGCTGAATGCGGAATTGATCCTGCTAGAAAATACAAATTCCTTGCCGCTATTAAAGTGCTTAGCACAGCGAAGGAAATTGCTGAGGAAAGGAGAACTACTATCCACACTAAGCTTATCATGCTGGGAAAAATCAACTTAAAAATGAAAGGTATAGCAGTAGAAACTGTAATTGACAACGCTGTGAAGAGCTTTAGGCGTCTCAATGTTTTCCCCTTCTATATAGGATTATTCCCACCATAACAATCAATATAACCATAACTATGGGAATATAATACGCAGCGATGTCTCCGCTTCCACTAACTGTAGCAGTCTCTCCTCCCGAACTAAATATCTCCTTCGTTATAAGCTGCAGAGAGTCCAATATGCTCAAGTTTCCCGAAGTAGTGGGAACATAGATTATCTTTGCTCCATATTTCTGTGCCAAATTTACTAGAGTTGCATCGACGTTAGAATAGGGGGTCCAGGAGCCGGTGCTTTGTGAGTAGGTTGCTGCAACTATTGCATACTTTGCAGTTCCATTGGAAAGATATTCCTCAACAGCATTGATGTCCTTTGGCTGAACACCCACGTCTTCATCAACAAGCACGAATCTAACTATTTTTATTCCAGTCCACTCCACAGCATATTGCACTTCTGGGCTGGAAGCAACAGCATAACCTGATGCTCTGCCTTCGTACTCACTCAGCAATTGATTTATTTGCTGCCTCACTTTGTTATATTCAGCATTGAAGACAGCAGACATATTCGGATACATTTCGTCCAAGGTTTGTGTAAGATTCGCTATAAAAAGAAGGTAATTCCTTGGATCATAGACAGGCATATGAGGATTCCAAATCCCATTATTTGGATTGATTTCATACTGAATTCCATTTATTTGCGGTATAACTAGGTACTTAGCCTTTATCTCTCCGCTTTTAATCATGGAATCTATCTGATTTTCCATATATGTGTGCAGAGTGCTGATTATTAGCGATGATGACTTCAAGCTTTCTGCATCCGATGGAGATAGCTGATAATCATGAGGGTCAACGCCAGGTTTCACGAGCGATACTACCTCAATACTACCATTCACAATTCTTTCCACATCTCCCTGGAGAATAGGAAATGTCACGACTATCTTCTCTCCTTGGCCTGAACTAGTCAAAGTTGAAGGAACTAGCAAGAATAGTGATAGCAATATAAGAAAAATCAGCCCACTCTTCATGCTGACACCTCTAATGTTAATATTTCGAAAAGGTTAATAAATGTGCACTTCTTAATGTTTTTTGTGCTGGAGGTGTGCACAAAAAATGAAAGCTGAGACGTCAATCTCGGTAACGGGGTTAACTATCTCCTACAATGGAGAAAGCATTATTGAGAACATGACATTTGGTTATAGAGGAACTGGAATTATACAAATAATAGGACCAAATGGAGCTGGAAAGAGCACATTACTAAGAGGAATTTTGGGGCTAGTCAAACCGAAAAAGGGAAAGGTTGAAATTAATGGGATAGATATTACAGGAAAATCTGTTCTAGCTTCTAAGTATATATCATTTGTTCCTCAATTGACAATCTCTGAAAAGAACATAGTTTTCCCAATATCTGCAAGGGAGCTCCTCAGCTTTGAGCTAAAAGCATCAGGACAGAAGTTTGACAAGAAGACCGAAGAAGAAGTAATCAGAATGAGCGCCGAAATAGTTGGACTTAGCGAACGTGAGCTAGATAAAGATATAAGATCATTCAGTGGAGGACAAAAGCAAAAGGTATTTATAGCTAGAGCAATTCTTCACGATAGACCCATACTCATTCTCGATGAGCCTCTTTCCTCAATAGATCCAAGTACTAGGGAAGAGCTAGCGAAGAAAATTATAGATTTTTCCAACAAAAAGCTAATTCTAATAACAAGCCACGACCCAGCTGTGTTCATGGAAAAAACAAGCAGGCTTCTCATTCTGAATAGGAAGACATACTTCTTCGGTGAACCCAGCGAGGTAATGAGAGAAGAAGTACTTGAAAAAGTCTATGGTAAGATGTTAACAAAGCTTGGCACACATGTGCATATTTTCGATGATAGCTGCGCTCACATACAGCAGAAGTAGTTGAAAACAAGGGTCTTATAAATCCCGTATTCTCAAAAATTAAGTGTCCAATTATGCCAAAGGAAGGTGTGCCTATGATAGCTACAGCAGATGAGAGAGAATATGCCCTGAATTTCTTCAGAGAAAATGGCTTTATAAGAAAAAAATGCAAGGAATGTGGAACTTATTTTTGGACGCTCAATCCAGAACTTGATACTTGCCAGGACGCTCCCTGCGTTGAGTACTTCTTCCACAAAATTCCTGTAAGGAGACCCCTAAGCGTAGGAGAAGCTAGAGAGACCTTTCTAAAATTCTTTGAAAAGAAAGGACATGAAATAATACCTCCAAGACCGGTAGTTGCTAGATGGAGGGAGGATCTTTATCTCACAATTGCCAGTATTGTTGTCTTTCAGCCACATGTGACAAGCGGTATTGTGCCGCCTCCAGCAAATCCTCTAGTTATTAGTCAGCCCTGCATTAGGCTAGAGGACATAGACAACGTTGGTCTTACTATGGGGAGGCATCTTACCCTATTTGAGATGGGAGGACATCATGCATTTAACGAGAGAGAAGGAAGAAAGATTTACTGGAAAGATGAAACAGTTGCTTATTCTTTCGAATTCTTCACCAGGGAGATAGGCATTCCCCCAGAGCTTCTTGTCTATAAGGAGTCCTGGTGGACAGGAGGTGGCAACGCTGGACCAAGCTTCGAGGTCACGGTAGGTGGGCTGGAACCAGCTACACTTGTTTTCATGCAGTACAAAACAACAAACGGAGGATTGGAGAGGATCCCCCTGGAAATTGTGGATACAGGTTATGGGATTGAGAGGATAGCATGGCTCACTAGAAAGACTCCAACAGCTTTTATGGCAATTTATGGAAGCTTAGTGGATGAATTCAGAAAAAAACTAAATTTAGATAAACCAAACGAGAATTTCCTGTGGGCGTCGTTTAGAAGGGCTGGCCTTCTCGACCCTTCGAACAGAATGAGCATCTCATCGTTTATAGAATCCATTGCACGTGAGAGCGGACTAAGCACAAATGATGCGAAAAAGGTCCTGGAGAACGAGGTTAAGCTATATACACTCCTAGATCATAGCAAGACAATTTCCTATATGCTTGCAGACGGCATAGTTCCATCCAATCAAGGTGAAGGGTACCTAGCGAGACTAGTTATAAGGAGAGCCCTAAAAACTCTATATCTTATAGATCCTTCGTTGAGCATAGTCGATTTTATTGAGAAGCAAATACAGTTCTGGAGTGCGGATTACCCAAGGCTAAAGGAAAATATGCTTTATATACTGAAAGTGGTGGAGATAGAGGAAGAGAGGTTCAAGCAGCTAATAAGGGAGAAGCTCTCAAAGTCTATTGAGATAGCGTCATCTTCACCCACATTTGAAACATTCGAGAAAATATACAAGGAATCAGGCATTCCTCCAGATATAATTGTGTCAGAAGCTGGAAAAAGAGGAATATCTCTACCTCTTCCATTTGACTTTTATTCTAAAATAGCCAGGAGCTCCTCTTCAACCAGTCTTGGAAAAAAGAGCGATGCTGAATCTATTCCGGAATGGGTAGCAGATCTTCCTCCTACTGAACTATTGTTTCACAAGGATCCCTATCTAAGAAAAACTAAGGCAAGAGTGCTCAGAGTGAACGGAAGGGAAATTGTCCTGGATAAGACTATTTTCTACCCAACAGGTGGAGGACAAGCAAGCGATACAGGAAAAATAACTGCAGATGGGAGAAGCTTCAGAGTAACAGGAGCGCAAAAATTTGGGAATATTGTGGTCCACAGGCTAGAGAATACAGTATCAATAGAAGAAGGAAAGGAAGTTGAGCTTGAAATAGATTGGGAGAGAAGGTTTGCAAATATGAGGCATCATACAGCCACTCACATTCTTCTTGGTACAATGAAGAAGATTCTTGGAAGTCATGTTTGGCAGGCAGGAGCTGAGAAGACCCCAGAGAAGGGAAGGCTGGATATTACTCACTACGAACTTCCAAGCGAGGAGACTGTAAGGCTCATAGAAAAAGAGGCTAATAGAATAATAGAAGAGAGAATGCCTGTGAATACCTATGTATTGGATAGAAATGAAGCCGAAAGAAAGTATGGATTCTCAATATATCAAGGCGGAGTTCCTCTTCAGAGAGAAATAAGGATTGTCGAGATACCTGGGTTAGATGTAGAAGCCTGCTTCGGAACTCATCTCTCCAACACATCAGAAGTAGGCGGAATAAAAATAACAAGCGTCTCAAAGCTGCAGGATGGAATAGTGAGATTCGAGTATGTAGCCGGAACTAGGCTGGTTGACTATGCCGGAGAGCTATTGAGCACAATGGAAGATGTCGCTTCAATGTTCAACGTCAAGACGTTTCAGCTCAAAGAAAGATCAAGGGTTATCGCTAGCGAACTATCTGAATACAAGGAATTGATATCCTCATATAGAAAACTAGTGGGGAAGCTCATAGAGAAAGCACTGGATAATAACTTCAGAAGCTTTGGAGGGGCCAGACTAGTTATCTTTGAGGTCCTCGTAAGAGATTCTGAGGGATTAAGCGAAATTCTCAAAGAAATAGTTGACAAAATACCAGAAGCAGCAATAGTTCTCATAAGTGAAGGTAAGAACATCGAAATTAGCCTTGGAAAAATTGCATCCCAAGAACTAGATGCAGGAAGAATAGCAGAATTGCTTAAACAGCAATATGGAGGTAGAGGAGGAGGTAGAAGAGAACATGCATTCATCAAAGTGGATCAACCCGTCAAGGTTGATGAGATTTGGAAAGTCCTAGAGAATGGATTGAACCCAAGAAAGTAATTGAAGCAGCTAGACTATACCGTCATATGCTTGATTTAGGTTTCTCCCCTCATCATTCAATTTTAGCTGTTGAGTCAAAGAAGCAGCTGAACTCTATTGAAAAGCAGCTGCTGATTAGATGCGTTGATTCCAGGGAGGAAAGCGAAAAAATACTCAAAAAAATTGTTTCTCTGGAAGAAATTCAGGGGAAAACGTTAGCCATGGACTTTTACAATGTTATAACTACAATTGCTGAAGCCCTTGAAGGTCATTTGGTTTTTAGATGCACAGATGGATTAGTAAGAGACATAGCAAGCGCGTTGGGGAGATCCAAAAAAAGTGAAGAAATTATTATTGAAGCTATAGAGGAAATAAAGAAAGTCATAGCTTATGCTAAACCAAGCAAGCTGTACTTAGTTATGGACAAACAAATTTCATTTAGCGCGGAGAGGATAAGATCTGCTAGAGAAGTTCTCTCTCAAGCTGTTGATACGGAGGGTATTTTGTCGGAATCTGCTGATTCTGAGCTCATTCGTCTATCGAGAATGGAAATTATAGCCTCTAGCAGTGATGGCCTCATAGCAAGAAATGTTTCTAAGATATTCGATATCCCTCAACAAGTTCTTGTTCGTAGAAAAATATTTGGCAAGAACGCAATTGATATGAACGCTCTACTCTACATAGAAGAAATAAGCCATTTTTGAATCAGCAATTAACTGGATAAAAACATTAAAAAACCGAAATAGATTATTCTATAAACAGGGCCCGTAGCCTAGCCAGGATAGGGCGCCGGCCTTCTAAGCACTTGCTAGAAGGGTTCGGGGAAAGCCGGTGGTCCGGGGTTCAAATCCCCGCGGGCCCGCTCTTTTCTTTTTCTCAACTTCAAACAATGAAATAAATCAGCATGAGCAAACTCAAAAAACCAGAACTTGAAAAATTATTATTGGTCTGCAAAATGAAATTTTATTGATAGATGGAGCAGCTTCTTTGAGAGCTTATGGTCCAAAGAGTGCTCCTAGCCCACTTGCCAGCTCTTCCTCACTGAGCTCCTTCTTCTCTTCCTCTTCAGCCTTCTCTTCCTTCTTCTCCTCCTTTGGTTTCTGCTCTGCAGCTGGCTGTGCTGGAGCTACTGCTGCAGCTACAGGCTCGATGCCTATTTCTTTAGCTTTCTCTCCCATAGCTGCAACTAGAACATTTGCCCTTCTCACAGCAGCAGAGATGACAGCCTCTGCTGTTTCAGGTGTGATGAAAGCTGACTCAGCAGCAATCGACAGAGCTCTCCTATATGCTTTTGCTATGGATATTTTCAGGACTTCTGGCTCAGGATAAGCTATTTCTGAAGCAAAATTGATTGCCAAAGAGTAAGCCAGAGCTATTTCTTGTGCATACTTATCTACATCCAGCTTGAGCTGCTCTTCTTCTAAAACCATCCCATTTTCTAGAACGAACTCTATTTTTACCCCCACTTCTCCAGGAAATATTCCAAGCCTCTGAAGCATTGAAGCGAGGTCCTCACTTATTATATCTCCTGGTTTTGCGAGAACTGTTCTCTTTGCTATCCAAATTGTTCCGCCTTGAACCTTTGTGGGTATCCTGAGCTTTCCAAATGCGCTCAGCAGAGGCCCCGGAGGCAGCTTTGTATCCATTGGCTCGACAGCTATTTCCTTTTCTACCTTCATGCCTGCCTTTGCTGGAGCAGGTAGCTTTATTCTGCTTATGGAACTATATAGTAGGAAGGGATTTAGCTTGGAGAAGATAAAGATCTTTTGTCCTCTTACTCTTCTTTCGAGTTCCTCAAGTCCCTTTACTCCAGAGAGTTTCGCAGCCAGTAGGAACAGATTATTCTTAGTGCTCCTAATAACAATTTTTCCTCTATATTTTTTACTTATGAAGAACTTAACTTTCTGCAACAGATCCGCTGGAAGTGAGCTTGCATCGATAGCAGCAATGACTGGATACTCATTTATGAGCTTGATGAGCTCCTCGACTTCCTTTTTCTTGCTTTCCGGTATTTCCTTTCTTTTCTGCAGTAATCTCAACACTTTTCACCTCATTTTAACTTTAATTGGAGAGCTCATAGTTTTCTTGAAATAAATTGCCGAGACATTGGAGAGAGACTTCAGTTTATTTTCAATAGCACTTAATACAGCTAAAGCATTTTCCCTAAGCTCTTCTGGTGTATTGTCTTCGCTCCCAATTCTCACTTGGATCTGAGGCTGATCTTTTATTCTAACTATTGCAAGTCTTTTATATCTCTCAAGCAGGGACGACAAATCTACTCTGGGGGGTAGGGGGAGGGGAGCTTTCCCTCTTGGTCCAAGAACAGGACCAAGAACTCTACCCGTCAAAGCCATGAGATCTGTCTGTACTAAAACCACATCGCATACTCTTGCCAGCTTCTTAGCCTTCTTCTTATCTTTTCCCAGTTCATCAAGCAACTGCTTATCTATAACATTCTTTACATTTAAATTCTTTGCCTGCACCGCTAGATCTCCGTCAGCTACGATGCATATTTCCGGGTCCTTCTTTGGAGAGTATGGAAGGAAAACTTGCTCCCTAATTTTGAATTCAGGCTTTTTCGGATCTATATCCTTGAATACTACTATCATTTCTATGCTTTGTTTGAACTTCCTTTTCTGTCCCTTGCTGAGCAAATCTTTGATTGCCTCATCGAGCTTCGAGGAAAGTGCAACTGCCTGCGACATTCTAATCACCAGCTTATTAGCTCAATCCATATGAGTTTTCTCAGTTAAAAAACCCTGCTTATGCCTCCTCATATTCCTTAGCGTATTTATCCAACACCGAATCATAAGCTCCACTCTGAATTTCCCTCACAACATCCTTTGGATCCTTTCCATTAATCGTTAATCCTATGCTTTTAGCAGTCCCCAGCAAAGACTTTACTGCACTCTTTATGGTCTTTGCCTTCAGCTCATCCTTCAAAGCAATAGCTATTTCTGCTAGCGATTCAATGCTCAGATCCCCAACTTTCTTGTGGCCCGGATCTCCACTTGGCTCCTTTGCTCCAGCCTTCCATAGCAAGACATCAGAAACGGGCGGAGGAATTACTTCCACGAGATAGTCTCTGCTCTTCGTGTATATGTATATTCTCACCTTTACTTCCTTGCCCTTTAACCTTGTGAGCTTTATATTGAGATCGTTCAGCACCTTATTCGGATCGATCCCATAATTTTTCACTTCTTCAACGTCTTTACTTTTTACTTCCCCATTGGGAAGCACCAGATTAAGGATCTTCACTTCTTCACTCATAGCTACTCCCCTTCTTGATAGGCTTTACATAATCTCCGCTTACTGTTATTTTCAGAGGATAGGCAGACTCAAGTATATTGAGAACGAGCTCTTTCTTCTCCCTATCTACCTGAACCACTTGTGCCTTTATACCCTGGAGGGGCCCAGCTATCACTTCCACCATATCTCCAGGATTTAGCCCTTCGATAACCTCCTTTGGCTTTATAGCCCTCTCAACATCTTCTAAACTAAGAATTCCCTGAACTCTCTTGCCAACATTTGGAAGATCTCTTGTTGCTAGGTCAACAATGCTGCTCTTTTGTGCCTCTATTATTATGTATCCCTTCATCTCCGGCTGTATTATGATTGAATACACATCCAAATTTTGTGATCTCACTCTCTTTTCAATAAGCATTGCTACATTTTGCTCCTGCCTAGCCTTCGTTTTAACTAAAAAAAATGATGATTTTTGCCTTTTACCTTCCTCCGTTTCGCTCACAGTATCATCCTCCCCTTATTGCTGGAAACACAACAGTGACTAGTATGTGGATTATGTAAGCTATTGACCCCACTAAAGTGAATCCTAGGAGGTTTAGCCTCAACAGCAGCTTGAACTCCTCACTATCCGGCTTTCTGGACAGCTTCAGTATTCTCCTCCACATTGCCAGCATATCTTTTATTTTTCTGCTTAGCCCCTCCTCCTCACTCATCTTTCTCCTCTCATATCTATTTTGAAGCCCGCGCCAGTTATAGAGGTGCCGCGGCCGGGATTTGAACCCGGGTCACGGGCTCGAAAGGCCCGCATACTTGACCGGGCTATACTACCGCGGCTCGCTCTAAACTTTCCGTAATAGGGTTTATAATAGTTTATTTTTCAACTGAACTGCTCAACATTCTTTGCAAGAAGACTGGACTTCTTTAACAATTTCTCATTAGCATGAAACTGCTGTTATTCTACTTCTTATGGAAGCGGACACTCCTGAGATATGTTAGAGCTTTGTACATCATCATTATGAGAACTATTTGAGATAGATCAATCAACATTGTTGAATATCCCCCCTTACTTTCCAATATGAACAGAGGATAAATTGAGAGCTTCGTTCCAAACGATTCTATATAAACATAAAAGGATGCAGCAAAGATTGCTCCAACTGCAATAGTGAGAAAAACCATTTTCTTCTTCATTTTTGGATTATCCGAATCCATGAGGACTAAGGCGAGAAAGAAGAAGAAAAGGAATGCGAGAATAGCCTGAACCAGCGCCATTCATACCCCCTGCTCATTCAAATTTTTTAGGTGCGGCGGCCGGGATTTGAACCCGGGATCACCGGCTTGGGAGGCCGACGTCCTAGTCCAGGCTAGACGACCGCCGCATATTTTTCAATCTTGGAATAAATTTTGAAAATTGCCTTTTAAGCTTTTAACACTTTTTGAATGTTTAGAAAGCACACATGCTAAAACACTTTGGGAAGGTCTAAGCTATTCCTTTGAGGCTCAGCATTTCCGGCTATCTTCACAGCATAGCTCGAGAGACCCTCTTTTCATCATAGCCTCCTTACGACTAGGTTCTTGCTTTCCATGGTTATATATCAACTGTAAACTTTATCTTCCATAGGTCATTATCCTTTACTATGCTCATAAGAGAGTATGTTACAGCCTTCACATGCGTTCTCTGCTCGTGCTTTTTCGGATCGAAGATTTCACCCTTTAGTTCTGCTTCAAGGTAAAAATCATTATCCAGTACAAGCTTCTCTATCTTTGCCCTCTTCATGAGGAATCTCTGGGAATCAAATAGAAATAAGATTTCTTCAATCCATCTGTAAAGCAAGTTTTCGAGATCGAAGCCAGCTACAATTATCCTCTTTTCATCCTTTTCATTCAGCGAGCTTCTATCAACCATAATCTCTGTTACTCCCTCTGCTGCGCATTCAAAAGCCCTCTCAAGAGTTTTTCCCCAGGCCAGAACTATGACATCTGCAGTATGCTCCTCATAATC
This sequence comes from Fervidicoccaceae archaeon, assembly GCA_038734945.1. Lineage (NCBI taxonomy): Archaea > Thermoproteati > Thermoproteota > Thermoprotei > Fervidicoccales > Fervidicoccaceae > Fervidicoccaceae archaeon. The sequence goes on from JAVYOA010000009.1 coordinate 362,943, forward strand.
GAAGCACCTCTCCCCCTGCATCTGAGACCCCCCGAATAATAATTAGACCCTCCAGATTAAAATTGATTCAACTTAAGTTTTCCAGAAAGCAGAGCAATCTACTCGTTACTATCCATGCATCCAACTTCATTCCTTCATAGAAAGCTACTTTTTCTCTTGAAATTGAGAAGACTTTGCTAGAAAAATCACCTCTAGGAAATCCTCCAATACCAAAAGCATACGGAGGAAACTTATACTTTTTAAGCTCATTTTTTGGCAAATCTCTTCCCTTTTCATGCAGAAGAACTAGCATTTCAACTCCAATATCCTTCAGAAAATCTTCCAAGTTCATACCTTGTTTGAGGCTTAGCAATGGGTAGCTAGGAGAGGGAACGGTACCTTTCATAAACAGCTGTTGAATCAGACCTACAAATTGAAAATAATTTTTTGGAATTCGTGCATCTTCCCTCACATCTATTATATTTCCATTCCTAGTATGCACATATACCTTGAGCTTACCCTTCAAATTCAATGGTGAGTACTGCGTCGCCAATAGGAATTGATGCACTATATCCGGCCTTCCCCTATTCATTGATATTCCAAAACGTTTCATCTCTCTGTGAAAAACACTGACATCCAACAAAAGAAACTCAGGAGGTATTCCATATCTCTTCGATAATGCCTTTGCCTTCTTTGTCTTTATCAGCTTTCCAGGAAGTGTTTCTAGAGAGCTTTCCAATAACAGCAACACATATTTCTCCTTTTCCATACAACGGAACAGCCTCTGCCTGAATTTTCATTTTAGGAGACTCTCTAAAATATCATAGTATATCGAAAATTTGTTAATTATTTGAGAAAACGACATAATCAAAAATAACATTCTATTATTAATTTTCAAAGATCTTTTTAACTGGTCTAAAAAAATAAAGACCTTTTGATGGTGAGGATTATGGAATGTGAGCCATCGATTATAGTACACGGTGGGGCAGGAAGATGGAGTCTAATCTCTTCTGATAGATTGGAAAAAGCAAGAAGGGTGCTATTCGAGTCTGCCCAATATGGTTTCAATAGATTGAGCATGGGATCTTCTGCAGTTGAAGCTGTAGTGGAGGCTATTTCGTACCTAGAAGATTCGGGAGAATTCAATGCTGGAAGGGGATCAGTTTTCAATGCTGATGGCTACATTGAGATGGATGCCGGAGTAATGGACGGAAAAAAGTTCGACGCAGGTGCAGTTGCAGCTCTGAGGGGAATAGCTAATCCAATAAGAGTGGCTCTCTTGGTCATGAAAAAAACTCCTCACGTTATCCTCTCTGGTGAAGGGGCTAGAAAATTTGCACTCGAAAATGGATTTAAAGAGGAGAGCGATCTTCTCAAACGAGCTATTATATCAAATGTTTCAATGGAGAGGGCAAAATGGCGAAGCGACACTGTTGGAGCAGTCGCGATAGATTCCAATTGTGGAACTGCTGCTGGAGCTAGCACTGGAGGCATATCTGGAAAGCTACCTGGTAGGATAGGAGACACTCCAATACCTGGAGCAGGATTCTTCGCTAATCACTTTGCTGCAGCAGCTTCGACCGGAATCGGAGAACTTATAACTCTTCTTGGCATTTCCAGAGCAGTTGTCGAGGAGGCCACTTTGCTTGGGTCAATTAACATTTCTGGAAGGACGCTCCTGCAATACGTCAACAGCAGATTCAAGAGTGAAACATTTGGCTTGATAGGATTAGATATCCTGGGAAACTATTTAGCAATATACAACACGGAATCCATGCCATTTGCTCTGTTTAAAAAATCAATGAAAGAGCCTATTATTGGAGGATTCCCACGTTCTTCAATTTAGCGGATCTGAGAACAAATGTATGACCTCTTATCTCAACTAGCTCTGCTCCACAGAGCGAAGCAATTTGTTCTGCAATTTCCCTTCTGTTTTTTCCCTGTTCTAGCAGATTTCTATTTATCCTAACTTTAATTTCTTTCTCAATTTCCAACCTTCTCTTTATCTCATTGATTATGCCTTCCGTTATTCCACCTTTTCCTACTCTTACTTCATTTTTTCCCATATTCATTCCCTCAACATCTTTTTTCTGTACCAGCCGCAGACTAAGCATTTTATACCTAAATAAGCTATCTTTCCCTTGGAATGTATTCTATATCTGCCCGTTCTGCCTGGAATTAATATCGAGCCGCATTTTCGACATATGAAGATTGATCTGCTTCTGTCAAATCTTACATTAAGCTTCCGTGAAAGCATCAAAACATTCATTCCAAGCGTCCTTTCATCGATATCTTTGTTCTTCAGGGCAATAATTATTGATTTGTCAAAGGCCCTATAAACTTCAGCTTTTCTTCTCTCATTTCTCAACTACCATCGCCGCCAAGCAATGTTGAAATCAACCATTCTCTGCTGAAAGGCCTCAGATCCTCATATTTTTGACCTGTACCTACATAGAATATTGGCTTGCCAGTCTCCATGGCTATACTCAGGGCACTACCCCCTTTAGTGTCAGCATCTGCCTTTGTAAGTATAAATCCATCGACACCAATCTCTCTATCATAAGTAATAGACTGCTCAACGGCATCGTTTCCTGTCAGCGAATCCACAACCAGCAATTTGAGATCCGGGTTAACTACTCTCACTACTTTTTTCAATTCCTCGATTAAGTCTCTGTCTATATGCATTCTACCCGCTGTATCCAAGAGGATCAGGCAAAGATTCCTCTTTTTAGCATAAACTATTGAATCAAATCCAACTGATGCTGAATCGCTACCATATTTAGCTTTGATTATTGGAACTCCCAACCTATTTGCGTGAGTCTCAAGTTGCTCCTGCGATCCGGCCCTAAATGTATCTCCAGCAACTATGAGCGGAGTCATTCCCCTCTTTTTGACCATATATGCTATTTTTGCTATGCTTGTAGTCTTTCCAACACCATTGACTCCCATGAAGACAACAACGAAAGGTTCCTTCCTTTCTTCGCATTTTTGAAATGCTGCGTTAACAAGGTCGAAGTTTGATTCTCTTACTTCTTCCATGATGATATTTTTAAGGGAATCCCTCACAATTTTCCCAAAATCTTCCCCCTTTTTAACTCTCTTTCCAAGAAGTTGAGATCTCAATCTTTCAACTATTTTTTCTGCTGTCTGGTATGCCACATCATTTTGAACAAGTTCAATTAAAAGAGAATCAAGAGGCTCTTCTAGATCTTTCTCGGTAATTTCTCTAGTTCCAACTCTGGTAGATACATTCTCTATAAACTTCGAAAAGGTATTCTTGAGCGCATTGAACATTCTTAGCTTCACACAGTCTCCTACTTCTGTGAGGCGAGTGAATATACAAGAGCCTGCAAACGCTGATACTCCTTTGTTCTGTATTCCAGCTCTTTTGCTACTCTCTCTATTTCACTCTTCAAAGTCTGTTCCCTATCTTCGAGCAGTTTAACAGCATCTCCAAAAGAATCCTCAACATATATTCCTAGTCCCAGATGAACTATTGCTGCAGGTGCTACTTCTCCTCTGAACCTAACTAGCGAGTTTCCATGCTTATCAATGGATATCAGCATTTCCCCCTGCGTTCCAGACTGCAATTTCTTTATCCCCTCAATGGCAGTTCTTGTTTCTATAAGCCTCTCGTTTAGATCCTCAATTATCTCTCTCAGCCCTGCTATGTATTTTTCTAGCCTATCTATTGTTTGCAGTAGTGCACTTGCATCAATCTGCACTTTTTCGCTCAAGCGCTCCACCCTTTCAGCTCGAGAAGCTCTAAAGTATTCTTGCTCATTGGTTCCTCAGTTTCCTTTATTTCTTCAATCTTTATGTGATATCTCTTCAGTTTATGCTTGCTCCCAAGGATAGAATACACTTTTTCCTTTACATCTTTTTCCGAAATTCCTGTAACTTCCAACATGAAAGGTTGCTCTTTCGGGAAATGGTCATGTGATAACAGCATTTTTCCCTTTACAATGAAGATTTTGGGCATCTGTGCTTTTCCTCCTCTAGCTATTACCTTTCTGCGCAAATTTTCATATTGAAGATAAGGTTATTAAACCTGTCTGAGTCTGGTCAAACTTTCTGCTAAACAGCAAATTCGCTATTTTGTTCAGTATTTTGCTAAGAGGAGCAATCACAGATAGCTTCATGTGAACTCCTTCCTATAGCGAGAATATTCCAGCACTTGAGCTATATTAATTCATGCTTTTAAATCCTGCTGTGTTCCTTTCTGAAGCATGGCAAATACATTACATAGATGCTGCTATGCGCGAAAGCATCATAATACATTTGAATATAGCAGATTTAAAATCAACACAATTTGTCTCCTTTCTAAGCATGGGTCTCCTTGCGAGATTAGATAAATGCATATAATGGATCAGTCTTTCTCTTTATCTTAATAATTTCGTTGAGTATCTGGAGAGAGTCTTCGCTAATATAGCTCTTTAGCTCTGTCAGCAGCATTCTAGCATGCTGGTCTGGAACATCAGTATACATGATATCACCCTCGTTGATGTGCCTACCAACTACGACATTCCCCTTTATTGAAAGGGCAATCTGCATTCCAACCCTTGCTTCCTTTATAGATTGCCCTCTATCCTGTAATTGATTGACAACACCAACCTTCTTTCCATCCTCAGTCATTAATGGTGCTCCGGGCCTGAGAATTCCACCCAACACTTCTATTCCAACTATTGCTGGATCACTTCTTCTGAAAATGAAACCTGGAAGGATTCTAACCTTAGCTGGCCATACAAGGGATTCAAGCTTTCTTTCTACTTCTTTTCTTTTTAGCTCATTCCTCCAGTTAAAGTAATCTTCCAACAGTCTGTAAATTACATTATTAAGCATGATATGAATTCCAGCCCTTTCTGCTTCTTCTTTTGCTTCAGGGAGAACCTTCACATTGAATCCCAAGATCACTCCCAGGCTTTCATCTTCCTGTTTAGAAATTGATGCTTCCACAACATCTCTCTTCGAGATTGAGCCAACATCAGCCAATCTAACTGGTATTTTTTCTCTTCTCAGCGCCTCAACAAGTGCCTCCAAGGATCCCAATGCATCCGCCTTTGCGATTACCCCAGACCTATCGGTTTTAACCTTGACACTTTCGATGTCCTCAATGATTTTCCTCTTTATTTCTTCGATATTCTGATCTTCTCCTACGACCAGTATGGGGCTTCCAGCAAGCGACTTCTCCAAATCCGGAGCAACTATTTTGACTCCGCTCGAAGCATATACTTCATCCACATTCATGAACTTGTCCTCCGGAGATCTGATTTCCTGGAGAGGTTTGGGCATCAAAATTGCTCTAACCTTTGTTACAATTACTCCATCCACTCCTCCAAGAACTACAGTATCTCCCCTCCTAAGAACCCCATCATAAATTATGCAGTCAACTGTATGTCCCAGCCCACTTACTTCCTTGACTTCCAGAACTACCCCCTTTGCTGGACCAGCAGCAAAAGTTAATCTATCCTTCAGGTATTGCTGAGCAAGTCCAGCTAGAACAGCTAAAAGTTCAGCTATCCCCTCTCCTGTTCTTGCCGAGACTGGAACTATGCTTACCGTTCTAGTAAAGTCCCTTATTCTGTCGAATCTATCGCTGTTAAAGCCATATTTTCCCAGTTCACCCATCAAATAATATATTTTCTCATCGAGGGCATCTCTAACATGCTGTGATTGTTTTTGATAAGAGAAGATAAAGGGCTCATTAGGGTAGCTCTTCCACCCCGATATCTTGTCTATCTTGTTGGCAGCAACTAAAAAGGGGACCCTTCTCGATTTTATGAGCTGCAGAGATTCGATTGTCTGCTCTTTAAACCCTTCAATAATGTCAACTACAAGTATCGCAAAATCAGCGATCTCTCCACCCCTCCTTCTCATATTCATGAAGAGCTCATGTCCTGGAGTATCGATAAAGAGAAGACCAGGAATTTTGAGCTTAACTGGAAACATCTTCTTCAGCGGAGAAGCTATTTCCTCTATTACTCTCGATGGAACAATGCTTGCACCTACATGCTGAGTAATTTCGCCCGGCTCTCTCTTGGCTACACTCGTCCCCCTTATCTTGTCGAGAAGAGTAGTTTTTCCATGATCAACATGTCCCATGACGACTACAATTGGCTGTCTCAGCGGCTTTTCAGCCTTCTCCATGATAATCTCCAAGAAAAGCATCTGTGAATAGCCTTAAAAACAATATCTTTTATAACCATTCAAAGATAAACAGATTTGAATATCCGGGAATGAACCGCACCGCGGGAATTCTGGATGAGAGGGAGAATATTCCATGCCAGAGTTCAAGCTAATAGTTTCGGATAGATTTCAATCAACACAAAAGATAAAGGTAAAAGTAATAGGGGATGAAAAAATTCCCCTAAGCAAGGAGCAAAAGGAAGGTAGAAGGCTCCCCACCTGCGAGATATCAAAAGCGCTGGCTGAAAAACTAAACATCGAAGATGGCGTATTGGCTTTGAGATTAGTGAAGGAAGGAAGCAAAGAGGTGAAAATGCACCTGAAGCCAGTAATAAAAGAGGGTATCGAGGAAAACACAGTGAAAGTACCTCAGGACTTACTGGCTGAAAAAGTTGGAGAGCTAGAAGCAGAGGGAGAAGCATTCAGATCTAGAGCATTTCAGCTCACTCTAGATGAGCTAACTAGCAGAAGGCTAGTGGGAATGAAAATAGGAGACGAGATAGATGCTACGATAATTGGATTGAATGGAAAACTAGTTATTAGAGGAGGAAGTGACAACAGCGGCTTTCCTATGAGGGCCGATGTCCCGGGAACTGTGAAGAAAAAACTTCTTCTGTCAGGGCCGCCAGGATACCATCCAAGGAACAGAGGAGAGAGAAGAAGAAAGATAGTGAGAGGAAACACTATTGATGACAGCATAGTACAGATAAATGTTGTGCTAGTGAGAGAAAAGGAGGCAAAGGAAAGATAGCCTCCGGAAAGTGATAGCAAATGAGCTATGCAGAAAAAAAGCAACCAGAGGTGAACATTGGAACAGCTGGGCATGTAGATCATGGAAAAACTACCCTAGTATCAGCTCTAACTGGAATATGGACCTCTAGGCACAGTGAAGAACTGAAGAGAGGGATGACCATAAAGCTAGGATATGCTGATGGAGCAGTATACAAATGCAGCAACATCCCCTTTCCGGAAGCCTATCAACCTTTCCCTGAGTGTCCAGAAGGAAGTACTCCTGAGCTTCTTAGAAGAGTTTCATATGTTGATGCGCCTGGTCACGAAATTCTCATGGCCACCATGCTAACAGGAGCTGCTATAATGGATGGAGTTCTTCTAGTTATAGCTGCCAACGAGAGGGTTCCACAACCTCAGACAGCAGAGCACTTTGCCGCTCTTGGCGTTATAGGTCAAAAGAACATAATAATCGTTCAAAATAAGGTCGATGTTGTGCCTCCAGAAAAGGCGAAGGAAAACTACAGAGAGATAAAGAAAATGATAGAAGGGACATGGGCCGAAAGGGCCCCCATTATACCAGTTTCCGCGTTGAAGAAGGGAAACATCGATGTTCTAATGGCAGCAATACAGAAATATATTCCAACGCCTCAGAGGGACCTATCAAAACCTCCCCTGATGCATGTTGTTAGAAGTTTCGATGCCAACAGGCCGGGAACTCCCCCAGAAAAAATGGTTGGAGGTATAGTTGGTGGAACACTTCTACAAGGAAAACTGAGCGTTGGTGACGAAATAGTCATACTTCCTGGAATAAAAGTCAAAAAAGCTGGAGGAAAAGAGGATTATGAGCCAATGATAACCAAGGTTGTTAGCCTCAGGTTCGGAGAGACGAGCGTTGATACTGCTCTCCCAGGAGGATTGCTAGCTATTGGAACACAACTTGATCCATCTCTCACTAAAGGAGATTCTCTTGTTGGGAGCGTAGTAACTAAGGCTGGAATTGAGCTTCCTGTAGTCAGCGAAGTTGAGGTAGAGTATCATCTCTTCGAGAGGGTTGTTGGTCTAAGAGAAATGACCACTGTTAAGCCAATTCAAATAAGAGAGCCACTTATGCTCACAGTTGGAACATCTGTCACTCTGGGAAGCGTTAGTAGAGTTTCCTCTTCAACATTTACAATTTCCCTCAGGAAGCCCATTGTGGCTCTTCCAAACAGCAGGGTAGCTTTCAGTAGACAAGTACTTGGAAGATGGAGGCTCATAGGATGGGGAACGATAAAATAAACACCAAACTGTTTGTTATTCTCGACTCAAACGCCCTTTTACAGATTTATAGGGGAGTTTCTATTTTCGATCAAATCGAGGAAACCCTTGACATATCGCCTGTATATATTTGTCCTGATGCTGTATTGAATGAACTGAAGAAAATATCGGAGAAAGAAGGAGAAATATCTAGAGCAGCAAAATTGGCAATCGAGTACGCAAATAACGCATGCGTTCCCTATATAACAGGAGAAAAGAGCGGAGACAGGGCAATTCTCAAAGCTTCGATAGAGCTTTCATCAGAAGGAAAAACAGTAATTGTATCTACAAGCGACAGAAAGCTTCGCAGTAAGTTGCGTTCAATGGGAATAAAAACAGCTTATTACAGAGAAACTCAACATCGCTTTGAGGTGGAAGCAAGGGATGTCCTATAGGGAGAGGAAGAATTTTAAGTCTTCCTTTGAAACATGGCATTTGGGCTCATTATGGGAGGAAGAAAAGTACAGGTGATGCGCATTGTTCATGGTTTCTAGGATAAAGGAAATAATAAGATTACCTCCGGAGCGACTGAATGAGAACTTGGATGAAGTTGCGAGGAACATCTTGAACTCACAATATTCCGGCACCTATGATGAGCGTCTCGGAATCATTATAGGGGTCTATGATGTTTCTGCTGAACCAATCGGCAAAATTCTTCACGGTGATGGAGGTTCTTATCATTGGGTTGAGGCAAGCGTCCTTTCCATAAAACCTCAAATGAATGAAGTGGTTCTGGGAACAGTTTACTCTGTAAGAGACTTTGGAATATTCGTATCTATAGGTCCAATAGATGGATTCATACATAAATCACAGCTATCCGATGAATTCGTTGAATATGACTCAAGTAGACAAGCATTCATATTGAAGCAGAGCAACAGAATAATTGAGAAAGGAGACATAGTAAGAGCTAGGGTAGTAGCGTTTGGCTACAATTTGGAGAGGAAGGAGCTCAGGCTACAATTAACAATGAGACAGCCATACCTAGGAAAAATATCCATTAGAAGAAGGAGTGATTGAAATGCCGAACAGATCAAAGGCAGTTTATAAAGCATGCGTGAGATGCAAGTTGCTTGTAGATCCGAAAGTTGAGGTATGTCCCAATTGCGGTTCTAAAGAGTTCAGTAATGACTGGGAGGGAATGATTATAGTAATAGATCCGGAAAAAAGCGCCGTTGCTCATATAATTGGAACCAGAGTGCCAGGAAGATATGCCATAAAAGTAAGGTGAATATAAATTTGCCTCTTATTCTCAGCAGAGGAGACTTGAGGGAGATCCTATCTCACCCCGTTTCTCCTGTGTCAAGAGAGAAAGCATTCAGAGCAATAATTGAGAGCTTAGGTAGAAGGAGAGTGATTACTGTAGGTGATGTAGTAACTTTTGAGTACATAAGAATCAAGAACGCACCACCCCTCATCGGATTCATTGATGGATTCACAAAGAGAGATATTGAGACAGAAACGAGCCTTGAAGAGGAGTTTGAGGACCACATTGAGATATCGAACCAGAGAGGAGAGGTTGATCTGGAGTTAATTGAAGATGCGCTGAGTCAAATATCAATAAACTTTCAACAGGGAGTTTCAACTTTGGTTTTTGTGAAGGGGGAAGAGGATTTGCTCTCTCTAGCAACCCCTCTTTTCTTTTCATCACCAGACTCTGTCCTCATCTATGGTCAGCCGAACATGGGAGCAGTAGTCCTTCAGCTCTACTATCCAATGAGAGAATATTTGACATCTCTTCTCTCCTTTCTCTCTCCCTCGATAGGAAGAGAAATCAGCGTCTGATTCCTAGAGGGATGATACAATTTTCAATACTGCTCCATTGTGGAGTTTTGAATCTGCTCCCAATCTCTGCTTGGTTTTCACATCAATAGCATATATGAATCCTTTCTCCAGGTCAGAATGGATCATTCCTGCTACACTCCTTGCAGTCGAGCCGAAATCCACCAGTAATGCATCTGGAAGAATTCTTCCCTCTTTATCAGTCAACTTATTCTGATCCTCAACTGGATAGACAACAATTTTTTTCAGCACATCAAAAACCAAAGAGTTGAGGCTCTGTTGAACTCCAGTTCCACCATAGACGTTGAAAACCCTTTCCTGTATGTATTTCAAAGCATTTTGCTGGGCCTTAGTAATTTTCGAGGCATCTATTACCTCGAACTTTGAATCTCCAGGTATGTAATCTATAATTCCAGCTTTAGCAGCCCTCCTCAAAGCGAGTTCAGCTTCACCGCTAACAGGAAATACCTTATCATTTGGGAACGCTTCTTTCAATCTTCGTATATTTTCCATCGATTGGGGTATATCGGCTTTGTTTGCCACTATAACATGGGGTTTAGCACTTTTCCTCAGCTCTCTTGCAAATGCTACAAAGTCTTCTTGCTTCCACATAGAGGGTCTCTTGCTCTCCAAGCCACTTTTTCCAAGAGCATCAAGCACAGCAGCACGCTTCACAGATAATCCAGAAATTTTCTCATAAAGTGCCTCTTGAACATCCTTTCTTCCAGTTTCTACAGCAACTGAAAATTTTTGCCAGTCCGATGAAATTATTCTAGCTAGCCACATGTCAATCTCGAATAATATATCCTTAACTTCTTTGACCGGATCATTGGTTCCCGGGGGGACTGGATTTCCGCTCTCATCAGTTGAGCCAGATGCATCAACTACGAGCAAAAAAGCATCAGCCCTTCTGAGATCGTCCATGAACTTATTTCCGAGCCCCCTTCCCATATATGCGCCTGGAATGAGTCCAGCTACATCAGTTAATTCAACGGGAACGAATCTGTTGCCCTTTGTGCAATATCCGCTTCTTGGGTTGCAGCTTGGAAGAGAAAACTCAACATGAGGACAATTAACTCTTACGTATCCTACTCCTTTGTTCGGATCTATCGTTGTGAAGGGTCTATTGCTTATCTCCACTGTGGCCATAGTGATTGAGGAAAATATGGTGGATTTCCCGACATTAGTCTTTCCAACTATCCCTATTAATGGAGGAGCGTAATTGACCAAGCAGCATCAATCCTCAATATGTCTTCTGAAAGCTTCATCAACTATCAATGTGTATGCATCTTCTCCCTTAATGTTTATTTCATATTGCTTCCTGGCTTCAGAGGGATCGTATATCTCGAGGTTGACAAAACCTCTAAGCGATCCCTTCAAGTACTCTATTCTTTTCTTTAACTCCTCAAGCGGAAGCATCTGATATTTCCACATAATGGTTCCCGGCTTAGGAATGAAAGGATTTATTGAAACTTTGACTTTTCTGTTGTTTCCCATTATCTTCACTGCATTCCTTATTTGTGAAGCAATTTCTCCCAAATCGTCCTGAGACTCATTAGGAAGACCTATCATATAATAAAGTTTAACCGAGAGACCCTGACCAGCCAAAGCATTCAATGCTCCATATATATCCTCATCCCTCATCATTTTCCCAATCTCAAACCTCAAACTTTGTCTTGCTGTTTCGGGGGCAATAGCTACAGTTCTCTGCCCAATTTTCTTAATAAGTTCAGCTCTCTCCTCACTTATCGTTTCAGCTCTTACGCTTGGAATACTTCCCTCGATTCCCATTTCAACAAGCCTCTTCAGCAGCTCATCTCCAGTCTTTGAATCGAAAAAGCTGAGCGAGAAAAATGTTACTTTCTTAACCTCATTTGCTTCTACTCCTTTTTCAATTAGCTGGTTCAGTATAGATAGGGATCTTTCTCTTCTTCCTCCAGAAACAGCTGCCTCTAAGCAGAAAAAACAGCCTCTGCTGCATCCTCTAGAGGTTTCAAGCATAAACGATCTTCCCCAAACAGGTTCAACATTCTCGTTCTGTATCTGCTGAATTGGATGAAAGGCCCTGTCCAGATCGGAAACCCTGACAATTTCTCTCTCGCCTTTTTCAGGCAGCCAAACTCCTTTGACCTCCTGAAGAGAATCAAGAAACCTTTTCTTTTCCTTTTTATCAATATACTGCAAAGCTTCTACGAATTTTTCACCAGAAGCCTCAAATTCTCCAAGGAATGCTGCATCGGCAATTTTCACCATTGGATAGGGCCAAGCTGAAATGCTTGGACCACCAACAATCAGAAAAGGATCCTCAGCTCTTTTTTCCTTTAGTGGATTAAGCCCAGCCCGATATAGTAATTTCACGATTTCCACATAATCTAGCTCATAGTGGGCACTAGCTAGTATCAAATCAAATTTTCTCAGCGGAGTTCTCGTCTCAATGCTAATAGGAAGCTCTCCATCTGCCACAACTCTTTCAGCATAGATATCATCAAAGCTATTGAGATAATAGTAAATTATCTGATATCCTAGGCTTGAAATGCTAGCTCTATAGGTTGATGGAAAAAGAAGAGCTATCCTATGCTGAAACCTTCTCTTGAAAATAGCATTTCTTTCTCTAAACTTTGGCTTCAACTCCCATCAGCTTGCCTCTCTATGATAGTTCTGCCCTGCTCGCATGTGAGAAGAGAATTGTCTGGAACGTCCGTGTTCACTATGCAACCTGCATTTATCCATGCTCTAGCTCCAATCTTAACCCCCGGAAGGATGCTAGTGTTTATTCCTGTTTTTGCCCAGTCCCCTATGACCGTTCCAAACTTTCTTCTCCCTGTATCTACAATTGAACCTCTGAGCATAGATTTGACGTTCTTTCCATCATGTCTGACATTCGCTGTAATCGTTCCTGCACCAAGATTGACTCCCTCTCCAATTATCGAATCCCCGACGTAGTTTAGGTGAGGAACCTTGGCACCCCTCATTATTATTGAGTTCTTTATCTGGACCGAGAATCCAATTTTGTTCTCTCCACAAATTATGCTGTATTCTCTGATATGAGAGCAAGGACCAAGCTCTACATTTCCCCTTATAAAAACTGGGCCTCTCAGAACCACAGGATCTTCAATTGTTATTTTCTCCTCATCAAACAATATGCATTCTTCTTCTGGAACTCTCCTCAATGTGCAAATTTCCCTCAATGAAACTTCATTTGCCTTTAGAAGATCCCATGGAGTTCCTACATCCATCCATTCACCCTCGATTTTGCTTACAATGAGCTCACTCTTTTTTGCCAACTGCTCCAAAGCCGATGTCACTTCAATTTCCCCTCTTTCGGAAATTTGCGTATTTTTAAGAATGGGGAGCAAATATTCCGATTCCAGCTTAAATATTCCAGCATTTACAAGTCTATTTTTTGCTGGCAAGTTGCTTGGTTTTTCTATGATTCTCTGAAGCATTCCATTTTTATCCACCTCAAGTACTCCATACCTAGAGACTTCACTGACCTCAGCTGCTGCTAAGACCTGAGAAGAAGAACCTGCTATGTTCCTCACAGCTTCTTTCAACCTCGATGGAGGCAGAAAAATGTCGCCATATATTACAAGAATTTTTCCTTCAATTTCTCCCTTTTCCAGCGCTTCAAGAACAGCATGACCTGTGCCAAGTGGCAAGCTCTGCTTTATGAAGCTGACTTCTAGGCCAATGCTTTTTGTCATTTCCAACACTCTATTTCTTATCAAATCTTCATGTGAATGAACTACTACAGCCACTTTTCCTATATTAGCTTCGGCTATGGCTTCCAAATGATATTTTATGAGCGGCTCGCACAGAATCTCAACAAGAGGCTTAGGTCTCGTGGATGTGATCGGCCACATCCTCTCTCCTTTTCCTGCTGCTAGAAGAATAGCGGTCAATTCACCCAGCTTTTTTCACCCTTCATCATAAGAAAATACTGCTGCTCAAAAATATATTATTCTGCTCTACTGCTGAATTTTCTCTTTGAACCTCTCTTCGTTCCAAACATTTCCCCTCTCGTGGTATCCCAAAGCTTCCCAATATCCGTCTTCATAGTCCTTTCTAAACTCTATCTCGGTTAGCCATTTGGCGCCTTTCCATCCATAGAGGTCTGGGATAAAGAGCCTTGCTGGAAATCCCTGCTCCTCTGTTAATACTTTTCCATTCATCTTTAGAACAATTATGCTGTTTTCGGAGAGAAAATTTTCTATGGGAATTACTGTAGTATATCCATCGGCGGACTTAGCTAGCACCCACTTTGCTTCCTTCTTCACAACAGCAATCCTTCCTAATTCACTTGCGGGGACTCCGCTCCAGTGGACTTTTTTTACAGTCCATCCAGTGACGCAGTGAAAGTCAGAAATAAAATCTTTTATTCCTAGAGACATCAAATCATCGTAGCTTAACTCAAGGGGGTTCCTTACTTCACCTGTTACTCTCAGCTTCCAGCTTCTTAAATCAATCTTTGGCTCACCGAGTATTCTGTATATGACAAAATCTTGTATTACATATTGACCAGGAGGAATATCTGTTCTATTTACCTGATTTTTTCCATCTATCATAATATTCCCCTTTTGCCTATGAGCTGCTAGATCAATTGAGCAATCTTTTGAGGTTGCAATAACAATTGAGATCAGTTTTTTGTTCTTAAGAACGGCCCTTATAGATGCGCATCTCGCATCACCAATCATCAGGTTAAATTTATATAGCATATGATGCTCTCCGAGGCTTTCGTTCTCTGAAAAAACAATCGAAGAATTTTCTATATTCTCTTTTAGCTGAGTCTCAATGAACTTCTTCAAAGTATTGATATCTTCAAATACTATTGTTTCAGTTGGATAGCAGTTGAGCGTCTTATCTATACCTTTTGCACTTAACGAAGCGCTTTCGCTTATGAAGCATTTTAGCTGCATGGCTCATCCTAAAAGATGCTTTTCTTTAAAAGTTAATAATAAGGATTTTATGAAGGAAAAAGCTCTTCGGTGATCAGAGCATTTTAAAAAATTATATCGATTGAGCAAATAAAATCGATTTATTTATATATCAGTTATTCAGTTTAGAAAGAGAGTTATTATCACCTTGAGGAAAAAGAATCAGGGGGAGATCAACCACGAAATTCTGCCCCAAATGTGGCGGCGTAATGGTCCCTGTTAAGAAAGGAAGCCATATTATACTTAGGTGCACCAAGTGCGGCTATGAGACAAAAGTTGGAAAGGAGAAGAAATCGTATGTTTTGAAAGAGAAAGTAAGCGAAAAGGAAAGAACAAAGACAACATCCCTAGTCTCAGAGCCTTCAAAGTTCGGCATTTCAGATGAGGAACAGCAGCAGCGCGTTGAAGACTACTATGAGATAGCTCTCGAACTAATGCAGGAGGAAGGAGAAGAGGGAGGAGAGGAAGGAGGAGAGGAATAGAATTAAATAAATGATCAAGCAATTTTCTCAATAGAATTTCCCTATTTCATGTAAGGGAAATTCGATTTTACAGGGGAAAGTCCAATTGAGCGATTCTAAGTATTTGGAAGCAAATCTTAAAGGGCTCTCTGAAAAAATAGTGGAATATTTGAGCAAAACTGACACAGTGAAGATTTTTGCCTACCCTGATCCTCTCTCATTTCACTCCTCAATTTTGATAGCATCCGTTGCTGCAGAAAAGAAATTCAATGTAAGGATCACTTTAACCGAGACACTTCCAAAAGAACTTAAAGAAGGAGTGATCGTTGGCTTCAATCAGAAGGGAAACGAGCAACAGACAAAGCTAATTAGCATAGGAAAGCAGATCACCATCTCCCAGAAAAACAAAGTTGAGACCATATCACTAAATCCAGTTATTCAGGTTTTTTTGGCTCTGGAGAATATCTCTCTAATGAGCAGTAAACAATACATTGCTTATTCCTCTATATACCAAAATCTAAACATATTGCAGGAAGAGGATCCGCTAATTCTTTTTCTTCAATTAAATACATATTTCAAAATACAGAAAAAGACAATTTCTGTGATTCAGACTTCAAAGAGATCCCTCTTGGACTCCCTTCATCACACAATTGATCCATTCTATCCATCATTTTCAGCAGCAGGACATGACGCAATTTTGAACAAGCTGAGAGAGATGGGAATCAAAGCAGATATCCCCCTCGCTATGCTCAGTGAAGATGAAATGAAGAAGTTGGTTGAAGCACTTCTTTTAAATTTGAGCTATAGAACACAGAAACAGCCAAAGAAGGAGCTCATGAGACCCCTTCTCATATACCAGGTTGGAGAGAGAGAGTATGACCTCAAGGAAATAGGAGAGGCATTGGATATAGCGTTAGAAGTGGCACCTGGCTCTCTTTTCTCTCTCTATTCCAACGAAATTCCACTGGATGGCCTGCTAGCTATCAGGGCACGAGAAATAGGTTGGATTGGACAGATGATGAGGGAGATAATCAACGGTAAAATAAAACAAGATAAAGATGGTTTCTTCCTTCTAAAATGCGATCTTCCTGCCCCAGTTCACTTTATTGGAAACCTGGCTAGAAAGATGGAAGTTGCTGGTCCTGGGAGCATCTTTGCCTGTGTTCAGAATGGAAAGCGAATAACCTCTCTTTTTGAACTGTCACAGGCTTCGAAGGAAGTGAGAAGTTCAATAAAGAACTATCAAGCAACAAATATTTTCCCGTTTGTATCAATCGAATAAAAAGAGGGTAAAAACATTGTCAATACAGGAAATTGGGGCCACGCTTGAGCTTGTTATAGATGATGAGGAAGTAGCAAAGGCAATAATTGACGGGATATCAGCTGATGATGAACCAGAGGGAAAAAAGATAAAAACGAAGGCTTACAGGAAGGGAAATAAGGTAATTGTTGAAATGCAAACCAAGAATCCCGAGGTCCTAACATTAAGGAACACTATTGAGGAATATCTTAGATCAATAGCTACGGTTATTAATGCCTTAACTGCATCAAAAAATGGGACAGAGAAAACGGAAAAAACAGAGAACGTAGGAGGATGAATATATGTCAGCTGCAAAGGGAAGAAGGAAGGAGATTAAGGACTTATGGAGGCAAAAGAAGTGGTACGAGGTCCTAGCTCCTCCAGTGTTTGGGGAAGTCTCAATAGGGAGCATCCCAGCCATAGAACCCTCCAATCTTATAGGAAGAACTATAGAAGCGACCTTATACGACATAACCGGAGATTACAACCAAGTTCACATAAAGCTGAAATTCCAAATAACTAGCGTCGATGGGCATACGGCAAAAACTCGCTTTAAGGGTCATGAGCTAGCAAGAGATTACTTGAAGGTGCTTACAAGAAGAAAAAGTAGCAAGATTCAGGGAATCTTCAAAGTTCAGACAAAGGACGGATATGTCTTGAGGGTTTCCAGTGCTGCATTTACATCGTTCAAGGCGAAAAGCAGTCAGAAGAGAGCCATAAGGAAGATAATGGAAAAAATTATAGCAGAAAAGGCAAAGGAAATGACCTTTGATGAATTGATTCAGGCATTCATGGGAGATACCATAACCTCCGAAATATTTTCGGAGGCAAAGAAGATATATCCTATTAGAAAGGTGGAAATATTCAAATCAAAATTGCTGTTGGTTCCTGGCCCTCACGGCCCTCAAAAAGCAGTAATCGTTCCAGGGAGCCAAGCACTACATCAATAATTTTAATAATACTCTATCCAGTTTTTGACAAATAGATTTTCATTTTATTTCACATGTAGCTTCAAGCAGTTGGGGCAATCCAATAAACTAAGCTTCCTAGCTTGGAGATCTCGGAACTTAGCTTTAGCGGAAGTTGTTCACCGAATATCAGTGAAACAACTCCCTCTGAAGTAAGACCCCTAACAACAGAATAGAATAAATCAACGCTATACTTTGATTCAGCCTTTTCGACTTTAGAGCTTAACGATAAAAGGGGAGCTCCTTCCTTGAGTACAGCTATATAGCTTCTTCCAGAAGATTCGGCCAAGAACTTCAATTCGTTCTGCTCAAAAAGGATTCTAAAATCACCACCAACCCTCTTCAGGTCCTCAGCTATCTCTTTCAAGTCTTTTGTCGCTAGAGATGCTTCAACCTGCATGTCAACCTTAGGCTCTCCAATCTCTTCAGGTTCAGTCAGAGTAATTGGAATTTTGAATGATCTCTTAACCATTTGTTTCTCATTCTTGAATTCTACGTTCAATTCACTGCCTTCAATAGATAACTCCAATGAGTCTCCCCTCACGGCCCTTTTCAAAACCTTGTTTAAATCTGCTGATCTAACTAAGAAAGCCGTTCTTTGGTCTAGCTCGATCTCATCAAACAATTCCGCAGGAATCTTGAGAATGATCATCGTTGTTTTATCTTCACTCAAGCTTCTTATACTTATACCGCTTTCGTCAACAACAATAGGCATTTCATCCAAATTTTTCGATGCCAATGTCATGAATTCCCTGAACTCCGTGGCTTTTCCAAAAATTATCCTCATGTCTCTTCCCTTCACTTTACGATTTGAACCTTTCAAACCGGGAATAAAATATAGATCTTTTTAGTTTTATTCTTTTTTCCCTTCAAGCATATCTTCTATGCTTTTTATTTTCCTATTGAGCTCTTTCTCTGCTGTTTCTTCGCGAACCGGAACATTCCAGGCGGGCTCTCCTTTATAGCTCCATTTTTCTAGTATTATGCTGCATCTGTAGCAAACTCTCAACTTTCTTCCATTGAATTCCACGTATGTCGTTGGAGCATTCCTTCCGCAGATATCGCACCTGTACCAGTATATGCTCAAACTATTCACCAAACAATTTTTTAAATCTAACAGCATCATCTAACATATACACATTGTTGAACAAAACATAAACCTTTTTCCCATTTTCTAGATACTTCAATACTATCCTCTTTAGCCTCTCGAGATCTTCATTTGTATATTTGTACGCATAATTTACTTCCTTCTCTCCCAGACCATGAAGCCTCGTATATATTACATCATTCTCAACTAGCATACCCCTCTTGAGAACATCGGAGCAAATAACTACTCCCAAATCTGAAATTTTTTCGAGAAAACGGACATCCTCTGCATATGCTCCTCTGGGCTCCCAAACTAGCAAGATCCCCTCTCTTGAGAACATAGACAGAGCATTTCTGAAAAACTCAGTTATATTTTCGAGATGTCCTAAATTGTAGGGCATCGATGGAGGGGTTTGAAGAATAGCTGCAAATGCTCCAAGCTCTTTCGCTTGAAAAAGAGAGAGCTTCAATGCTGTGAAATTCTCCTCAGTAGGCTTCAAATATCCGTAGTTACTCCTCTCCCCATCCTCTGGTAGTTTTTTGATTTTCTTCCAAGTAGGAGATTCGGGTGGGTGAGTAACAACCTGCCAAACTTTCATTGAAATTTTTTTCTCTTCTGGTTTCGCTTTTTTTATCGACATTATCCTTCTTTTGCTGAGAAGGTCATAGAATGTCTGCTGCAATTCTACAATATCCACTTGTAAAAAAACACTTGCCATCGCCTTAGGGAAGCCGCAGACACCTATATCTGGCCTATTGCTTTTTTGTGTTCTATCCAACCTTCTCTACCGGTTTAACTGTGACCATATATACTACATCGAGACTCTTTATTTTTTCTTCTACCATTTTTATATCAATATTGGGATCCAAAGGTTCAACTACAGCAGAGCACTCTCCTATTTCACCTCTCTTCACGGTGGAGCATTTTGAGATCAATACATCTAGCTTCATATCGCCCAGTACCTTGCTGAACTCAGCCAGTGCTCCTGGTTTATCCTGTAGCTCCACTCTGATCTCATATATATTTTCAGCGCTTCTTGTTATGGGAGTCAGTACAATTTCCTTCTTTTCGATATCAGCTATTATTACTAGATATTTTCCTTCGTGAACGTCCATGGCTTCCCTTATATACAATGGTATAGTTACTCTTCCCTTCGGATCTATCTTTACTATGCTCGTTAGCTTCATGGTATATAACCCCTCGTTTATTCAACACATTTATTCGTGTTAAAAGGTATATAAACAATGAGGAACCTCCTTTCAAAACCTCTTTCTTATAATGAATTAATATTTACCTAGAAACTCTTCCATATTGGTAAGCATAATAGAAAACATCTTTGAAAAATCGTTAAAGCTTTAATGATCGTTATTACATTATTGCAAATTGGCGAAAAATCTATGGAGCCCGCTTATGGTTCAATATTCAATAAAATTGATGAATACAGAGAAGAAATTGTGAACTTTCTAAAAGAAATAATAAGGATCCCTGCGATTTGTCCTGATTATGGAGGAAAAGGCGAGTTAAGAAAAGCAGAGAGAGTTAAACAGCTTGTGAAGAGTTGGGGATTTGATGAAGTAATTGAGGTTAACTCAGTTGACGAGAGAGCCGAAGGAGGCATAAGACCAAACATAGCATTTCTTCACGGAAAAGGGGAGAGCAGGGTTTGGTTCATATCTCATTTAGATGTCGTACAACCAGGAGAAATTTCTAGTTGGACTATATCCAATCCATTTGAACCGGTCCTAAGAGATAACAAGCTGTACGGCAGAGGATCGGAAGATAATGGACAGGGTATTGTATCAACTTTATTTTCTGCCAAAGCTCTAATTGAAACCGAGGCAAATCTAAAAAGACCTATTGGTGTTCTGCTAGTGAGCGATGAGGAATGCGGATCTAAATATGGCTTACAGCATGTTTTAAACAGTTCTCCCGATCTAATTAGAAAGAATGATCTCGTTGTAGTGCCTGACGCTGGAAGTCCCGATGGCTTATTCATTGAAATAGCGGAGAAATCCATTCTATGGCTTAAGTTCTCCATTGAGGGAAAGCAGACGCACGCATCAACACCAAACAAGGGTTTCAATGCCCATAGAGTTGGGGTTCAACTCGCTTCAAATTTAGACAGAATTCTCAAAAATAAGTACTTCTCTCAGAACTCTCTATTTGATCCTCCTGAAAGCACATTTGAGTTAACCATGGCATCTTCCAGCTCCAACTCACCAAATATAATTCCAGGCAGATACGAATTTGTGCTGGATAGCAGAGTACTTCCAGTTTATCCCTTGGATGAGGTGCTCCAGCTCATAAATAATGTAGTAAGCTACATCGAAAAAATAAATGAGGAAATTATTGACGGGGAAAGATTCCCAAAAATTAAAGTAGATATTCTTCAGAGATTTGATGCTCCCCCTCCAACTCCAGCGGATAGCGAAATTGTCAAATTGCTAAGGGAGTCAATAAAGATTGTG
This sequence comes from Fervidicoccaceae archaeon, assembly GCA_038734945.1. NCBI lineage: Archaea > Thermoproteati > Thermoproteota > Thermoprotei > Fervidicoccales > Fervidicoccaceae > Fervidicoccaceae archaeon. Next base: position 384,133 of record JAVYOA010000009.1, read on the forward strand.
AAGGGCAAAGAGCCGAGGATAGGCGGTGTTGGTGGGGGGACTGTAGCTTCGTTTCTCCGAAAGAGGGGGATTCCAGCAGCAGTTTGGTCAACAATTGATGAAACAGCCCATCAGCCCAATGAATATGCTGTAATTGACAACATCCTGTCGGATGCTAAAGTCTTCTCTCTCCTACCTCTCCTATAGTTCACTATTTTTAAAATTAAAATCACAATACATAGAAGGAATTATAAAAAAAGAAAAATGTATAAACTTTTATATAAAGACCAGCTAGCGAGTGAAATTATGGAAGAGGAAACCTTTTTTTCAAACTATGAAGAAAAATCAATGGAACCATTCTCTCTCCTATTTCTAGAGGAAAATTCATTGAGAGATGTAGCGGAACCGGGATTCTTCAGAGATCTGCTTCTAGATATAGCAGTAAACGAAATAGCTAGGGATGATGAAGATCTGAGAAAGCTCTTCTATATCCTTTTGAAGAGGAAAGAAGAAATATTGTACAGACAGGAGATCTTTAGAGATCTAGAAAACGATGAAATTCTCTCTATAATAAAAAACTTCCAAAGCAAAATGAAAGAAATTCTCAGATTTCGCAAATACCAAGAAGAACAATATGAATATCAGAGGGAAGGCATCTTTATCGAAAACGTCGAAACATATTGCAATGCTATAACAGAACTGGCAGAGGGTCTAAGCAGGGTTTCTCTAGCTTCAGAGGGCTTGAGAAAATTTAGCAAGTTTATTCAGTTGTATGTAAACTCTCCAGGGTTCAATGAATTGAAGAAAAAAGCACAAAGCATTAGTAAAAAGCTCACATCGTTGAATTTTTCAATAACTATCAAAGGAGATAAGGTTATTGTCCGAAAATATGAGGGAGAGATGGAATATACTAATGAAATAAGGATAGCATTCAGAAAATTTGAAAATGAAACAGAGACTGAGGATGTCTTCAAATCCTGGAAAAAGTATCCAGGATACTATAATCATATTGAGGCAAATATTTTGCATTTGCTAGCAATTATATATAAAGAAGAGTTCAATGAATTGAAACTCTTTTATAAAAATTATAAAAACTTCATACATCCCATGATATTGAAGTTTTTTGCTGAAATGAACTTCTATTTATCATATCTAGATTACATCGAACCCTTGAAAAAAATTGGAATGCACTTCTCTCTTCCAGAGCTCGTCGAATCAGCAGAAGAGGTATCAGCTGAGAACACATTTGATGTTGTTTTAGCAAAAAAACAACTGGAGCAAGGAAAAAGAACCGTAGTCAATGACTTTCATTTTGAACCAGGAAAAAGAATTATAGTGGTTACTGGACCAAATTCTGGCGGAAAAACAACTTTCGCTAGAGCGATCGGTCAGATCCATGCATTGGGGCTTTTGGGTCTTCCTGTTCCTGGAAGCAAAGTCAAAATTCTACTCGCTGATGGGATATTCACTCATTTTGAGAGAATAGAGAGAGTTGAAAATCTAAGAGGAAAGCTTGAAGATGAGCTTATGAGAATAAAAAATATACTAAACAGCATTACCGACAGGAGCGTCATAATACTTAATGAAATGCTGAGCTCCACTACGGTCTATGATGCCACATCAATAGGGAGAGAAGTACTTAAAAAAATAATTGAGAAAGGCTCTCTCTGTGTTTTCGTCACTTTTATCGATGAACTTGCTAGAATGGATGGAGTGAAGAGCATGGTGGCGCAAGTTGATCCGAAAGATCCAAGCATAAGAACGTTCAAGATTGTTCCGCAGGAGCCTTCGAGCGCAGCATATGCGTATGCTCTTGCAAGAAAGTATGGCCTCAGCAAGGAAGTTATAAGAGCGAGGTTGAGAAAATGATTCCCGGTTTGATGTATAGAGATAAGACGTTTGAAAAGAATGTGCAATTTGATTCTGAAAACCTTGTTATTGACCTAGGGCTCGACATAATCATCAAGATAATGGGGGGAGGAGATGAATTCATAGAGTCGATCTCTAAAAAAGTTCTACTATCTGGAGGGGAAGATGAGGAAACCGTTATATATAGACAAAAAGTTCTCCAGGATGCCATATCAAACTATGAAACTGTTCTGGAAATGTATAAAATTGTCAGTGAAACTATAGAAAAAATCAGAAGCAGGTTCTTCATAACTGCTGTTCAACGCCCATCATATGTGCTCCACGAATCGATTACAATTCTCAATTTCTTCCTAGAGGCAATTGAGCGGATGAAAAGAGCAATTTCCTTGAAGGAGGGGAACTTTAGCTCTGATGGCTTTAAATCGTTCTTTCACATACTGCTAGAAGAGTTCAATCAAGATTATATTAATGAGTTGCGCACACATCTGAGGAACTTGGAGTTCGAAGACGGTGTAAACCTTAGGGGTGAAATACTAGGAGGAAATAGGCTCGGAAACTTCGTTCTGTTAGTACCTCGAGAAAAGAGCCGCTTGTCATTTCTTCACATCTTCGAAAGAGAATATTCGTTTACACTGGCCCCAATGGATGAAGCAGGAGGTCAAATTCTCGAGGAAATGATTGATAGTGCAGTAGCAAACGTAGCATCTATCATAAAGGATGCTGCTGATAAAGCGCTTAAGTTCTTGCACAATGCTAAAACAGAGCTTGCATTTTATATAGGTTGTGTGAACTTGTACAGAAAGCTCAAATCAATGGGAGAACCATTGACTTTTCCAAAAATCTCCAAAACCTTCAGATTCAAAGGGCTGTATGATATTGCTCTGAGCATATCGAACAATGGAAGGACTGTGAAGAACTCTCTCTACATTGATAAGCAATTAATAATAATAACAGGACCCAACAGCGGAGGAAAATCAACATTTCTGAGGAGCCTGGGTCAAGCCCAATTAATGCTGGGAGTTGGGATGTTCGTTCCAGCAGAGGAATATGAAGGTCCTCTATTCAGAGAAATCCACACTCATTTTAGAAGAGAGGAAAGCACGAAAATGGATGTGGGGAAGCTAGAAAATGAACTTGTCAATATAAAGAACATTGTGGAGAAAATGAACCCAAATAGCTTCTTTCTATTCAATGAACCTTTTTCCTCAACAAATGAAGTTGAGGGGAGTGAGCTGGCAAAGCAACTCATAGATTCTCTATTAGAAGGAGGAGTCGTTGTAGGAATTGTAACTCATTTTTACATGCTAGCGGAAAAATATATGAGAGAACCAGAACTAGCAGCATTCTTGATAGCAGAGAGGAAGGAAGATGGAACAAGAACTTTCAGAATAATTCCAGGAAAACCCTCATACACCAGCTTCGCTAGAGAGCTCTTTGAGAGGATCTTCATGCATAATTGATTTTTGCATTATGCAGCGATAATCTAAGCTATATGCGAATTTCATAACCACATCAAAGTTTCAGAATAAAAAGATTCATGCTCAGTGGGCCCGCGGGGATTCGAACCCCGGACCTCCGCCGTGTGAGGGCGGCGTCCTAACCAAACTAGACGACGGGCCCTCCGATCAACAATCACTGCTAGTAAGGTCTAATAAGTATTTTCAGTCTTTATGCTTTTCTAGTTTGATCATCCCTTCAAGAAAAGGAATGCTTTTTTTAAAAAATATAAGCAATAAGAGCTACTCAAGCTGGTTCCAAAGATTCTCGTTTAGCCCCTTTATTTCTATTTTTCCAGAAAGCTTTTCCCTTATTGGTTCAGCATCTCTCCATTCTTCCTCACTCAGTGGATCGCGACCTACCTTCGTTTTCAGCTCTTTTAGAAAATGCACTGCCTTTCTTCCCCCCTCTTCTGACTTTGGTATGAACAACCATATGTGATAGATGATAGCCGGTCTAAAAGCCCTGGGAATTTCGGCGAAGAAGTCGAGGACAACGAAGTCATTCAATTCAACTCCATCTCTATATAGAACCTTTTTCATCATGGCCACAAGCACTCCTGTAGGTAGGAAAAAAGCGAGAGCAAGATTCTTAATGAGCGAGGAGATTGAAGCACTCATGCCTTTTGCTTCAGCAATTTTCATAAGCGATCTTTGTGCTTCATCTCTGCTAAGTTCTACGAAATTCAAATTCATTTTTCTGCATATATCTACCAGCGGTTTTCTTTTAACGAGACCCAGAGAAAATGTTTTTGAGGCCTCATCTATGAAGCCCTTGCTGAGAAATAGCATAAAAGGCTCTTCAGGATTTATACTCAATAAGAATCCCTCAATCATTTAACAGCATCAATAGTTTAAATATTTTTTGAAAAATAAAATGCATTAATATGTTAAAGCTGAAATTCTGGCTCCTCCTTTACTTCATCCAATGCTTTTTAAAAGGATTGAAAATCATATCAATTTCCAAGGATCTTTGATTATTTTTTCCTTATCCAGTCCCTCAACTTCTGGTATGTTGCCTTTTTTCCAGCTACCTTTTATCATATCATCCAGCATCCTAGCACTAAGCAGAGCGACTTCGGGGTCATTTATATTATAATCTACTACAATGAGATCTAAATTTTCATTTGACAGATCTAATTGCTCCAATAGTGCCTTGAGAAGCCTTCTGTCAGCTTGGGGATCAAACCAAGGAGTATCAGTCCTCTCAAACCTGATTTTCCCATCTTCCTCATAGATCATTCTCTGACAATAAGCTCCAGGTGGAGCGTACTTTGGATTAGCCTGCGGATCATTGTCTATGATGCTAAATCCTCTGAGCGGGAATATCACAGCTGTTGGCCCCCTGCTCTGATTTAGCCTTTTTGCCATGATGCTTCCAACATAATAGAGCTCTTCCCCAGTAGCTCTGATCAAAGTCACAAGCCCTCTGCTGTGCTCATAGACGCATCTGCTTCTGAATTTTTCTGGAACTGTTTCTGGACCCCAGAAATTAATCATATCTACAGCACCAGGGAGAACTACTTGAGGTATGCCTCTCTTCCCCCCTGCAGTGAGTCGAAGCTTGTTCTCTTCACTAGCATTGAGCACACCTCCTGCTACTTCATCAACTAGCTCATGGGTTGTAACGTCCAGAACTCCAATACCAAGACCGGACTCAATCAGCCTCTCCATGACATATCCACCTGTCTTCCCCAGAGCATGAAAAGGTATAACGTCATAGCCCATTTTCTGCAAATAATCCTTGGCCACAATAATGTGAGGCGTTGTATTTCCAAACTGCGTGGCAAATATTGTGGGCATTTGTCTGAATTCATATGGAATTGGACGAGATGCTCCGATCACTGCTGCTGCTACTCTATTGAGAACTTCTGCTTCTATAGCATTTACCCTTTCTCCTCCTGCTAGGTCAGAGATGGACCATACGGGGACTATGTCTGAACCAGCTATGAGTGATCCTGCCTCAGTTATGACCGTGGTGACAATATACTTGGGTATAAACATAGGCAGCTCTCTCATGATAGAAGCAATTAATGACAATCCCGTGGAACCACCCAGCCCTACTATACCATCCAACTCTTTTCTAGCAAGCAATTCTCTAAGGATTTTCCTAGCTCCTTTTATCATTATTTCCTGTGCTTTCGATCTATCAAGAGAGCTTACTTCCTCCATTGAAGAGCCTCCTGCATGGGCAACCTCTTCGTTGCTAACATCCGGCCTTCCAAGCTTCGGAACATACTTTCTCATAGATAGATCTATGAGAAATGCTCTGCCTCCATTTGACTCAACTCTTTCCTTCAAGTAATATCCTTCACACTCCTTAGTATCCAAGGTTACCAGTATTGCGATGTTCGGTCTCGCTCTTTCATTGCTCAACTTCACTGCACCTTTATCTTCACATTTTTGAATGCTCTGATTTGTTCAGATACTGCCCTTTCCGTTGGCAGTCTCTCAAATGTTGTTGCTCCAAAGAATCCGTGAATTCCCTTAACTCTTTCAGCTATGTATTTCCAGTCATCTATATCTGATACAGGTCCTCCATGCACAAGGATAATAGCATCAGGTTTCTGACTTCTAGCTATTTCTGCCCACTCGCTCGCTCTCTTTGCTGCTTCTTCCAAAGTTATCGTAGTTCTAGCACCAATTGTACCCTTGGAGGTCAGCCCAAAGTGAAGAACCAATATGTCGGCACCCGCTTTCAACATAGCAGAGATATCATTTTCATCAAATACATAGGGAGCAGTGAGCATATCAAGTTCATGAGCTATTCTTATGGCCTCAATTTCTTTATCATACCCCATGCCAGTTTCCTCAAGATTTGTTCTGAACAGAGACCCCTTATCAATAAGCCCTACAGTTGGAAAGTTTTGAACACCGGAAAAGCCCAATTCCTTCAAATATTGAATGAACTTCATCATTCGAGTTCCCTGATAGAAAGGATGGGTTCCAGTCACACCAGCCAATACGGGAGTTGCTCTAACAACGCTCAGCACCTCCGGAGCAAGATCAAGGAGCACCTCATGGGCATCCCCATATGGCATCAATCCAGCAAGCGAACCAAAGCCTGCCATTCTGTATCTGCCAGAATTATATATGATTATCAGATCAGCACCCGCGATCTCTGCCACTTTAGCTATTATACCTACACCTGCCCCGACCCCCAATATGGGTTCTCCTTTAGAAATCTTTTCATGCATTTTTTCCAAGATTATTTTTTTAGGTATATAATCTGCCATGATTATTACCGATTATAATTGCATATGAACTTATAAAAAAATTAAAGCCCCTTGTCTCTCTCCTTTTTCTGAACAGGATAGAATATTCTAACATTATAAAAAAACATTTAGAAGATCAAGGATAGCAAACAATCCTACTTAATATAATAATCAAATAGCTTCGTTCTTTCCTTTCCTGATTTCCTATTCCTATCTAAAAAGAGAAAGCTTTCAGCATTGTAAAAATTGTAAAATAGGAGGTCAGAGAAAAGCTGCTATTAACAATGAAGCGAAGCTCGTCATTGCAACCAGGATATAAACAACAATTACTATTTCCTTTTCGCACAGTTCATCTGTAATAGTCAATATGTGAACGAGTGTTATTGGTGCCTCTTTGTTCAAATTAGCTCTAATAGTATTTCTCTCTCTATTTGGAACGGTTGGTCTTTCCTTCAGATTATGATGCTCAATTATTCCTTTTATACTGCTCAAAATTGTGAATCCATTGGCAACAATGGGCATTGCCGAAAGGGCCAAAAAGATCTCAACCTTTCCCCAAATTGCCACAAGGGCTAACAGTGTCCCCCAAGACAGAGATCCAGTGTCTCCGTTGAATGTTTTTCCCGGATGAAAGTTTCTCGGAATATAGCCTATTAGAGAGAGCAAAGCAATCGTAATAAGAACTATTGAGGAATCAAATCCACCATCCCAACTCAGGCCCCTTCCTTCAAGAAGAAAAATTGTTGCCATCATTGAACTTAACAGAATCATCGTTATTCCAGGAGCTATCCCTGTAAAGGTATCAGCCATGTTTATAGCATTTGAGGCTACAGCAAAAATTACTGGAAGGAGCAAAGGATAAACAATTGTCATTCTAACATTCCCAATTACCGGAATGTAAACCCATGGAGCGTAGAGACCCAATGCAGCAACAATTATTCCAGGCACTGCAGTTAGTAGAACCTTCTCTTTTCCACCAAGCCTCTTCACATCATCATACAGCCCTATTAACCCTGCGATCCAAACCAGCACTGTTCCGACAACTAAATACCTCATTGAAATGGGCGTCCCCTCAATTTTTGCTCCTGCCATGTATAAAATTAGGGAAGCTGTCCATCCTAAGAGAAACCCCAATCCACCAGACTTGGGAAGATATCTTCCCTCCTCTTTGTGAGCATCCTCCCCTACAAGACCAACTCTAACTTCAAAGCGCTCAACTGCTCTAGTGAATATATTTGTCAAAAAGGGGGCAGCCAAAAGAGATAGGAAAAGAGAAATATACAAAGCAATTTCACTTCCTTGCTAATTTAATGGCCTCTTCCACAAGCTTTCTTGCTGGATTCAATCCAAGATATAGTGCTCCTTTCCAATTAGGAGAAGCATTGGCCTCGAGCACAAATCTTTCTCCCTCAACGGATTCAGCAATGTCTATGCCTCCATAGAACAGCTTCAGAACATCTGCTGTAGACAGTGCTATCTCAGAAATTTCACTATCAATTTCTGCCTTTTCAGGTACACCACCTTGAGCCAGATTTGTTTTGAAGTGCCCCGGCTGCGCTTTTCTATAATAAGCAGCATAGATTTCTCCATTGATCACCAGAACTCTAATATCTCTTCCCTCCTTTTTTTCAATGTATTCTTGAAGGAGCAATGGCTGTCCCCACGCTAAGAGCTGTTTCAGCACAGTATATGCAATGTCCTCATTGTCAAGAAGCATTATTCCCCTTCCCAGGCTGCCTATTATTGGCTTTACAACCGTTTTTCCAAGCTTTCCAACCACATTTAGAGCAACCTGGAGGTCGTTTGTGACATAAGTTCTAGGGAAGTTAATTCCTCTTTTTTGCAGTATCGATGGCAGCATTGACTTGTCTCTAGCAAGTATGATTGAATCATAGCTATTTATCGTCATGCTTCCCTTTGATTCTATTATCCTAACGATATTTGTCATCCAGGTGAACTGCTCTATTGAGGAAGGAGAGCTTGTCCCCCTCACAAACACAATATCTGCATTCAGCTCCCTACCTTTTTTGAAAATATCAAGCGAGCCGTTGCTATATGCTACTGTAATATCCTGTGGTCTAAAGTATGTTCCCCCAACACCCAGTTTCTTTGCCTCAAACAATATCTCTCTGCATGAAGGAGGTGGCGTAGCGCTTGGATGCATCACCGCTATTCTCATGTTTTTGTCACTTCACATAATCCATTGAATGATACTTTATTTCAGCATTTATAAGCTAACCTATTTCTCTAATAAAAAATTTCCTCATTTTATCAGGAAGAGTTTGAATAAATTAAAGTTCAACATATTCCTTTCTTGGAAAATTCACTCTACCCTCATGAGAAAACCCTTCAAGTAAAGAAGCCCGCTGTCTTCGCTTCTTACATATGGAATAGCATTATACTCTGAAGCATGAAAAATGACCCTCAGGGTGAAGCCGTTGCTTCTGGCAGCTTCTCTCAGCAATTTCAAGAGCTCTTCTTCCCTTAAACTATGGCTGCAGCTGGAGGCATATAGTAGACCGCCTGGTTGTATTATTTTCATTGAATTTCTAAACAGATTAGCATAGGCCCTCATCCCTCTTTCCTTGTGCGATAGAGTTGGTATGAAAGCAGGGGGATCTGCTATTATCAGGTCGAATCTCCTTCTCTTCGCTACTAAGTTTTCCAGAATCTTTTCAACTCTTCCTCTTATAATCTCAAACCTTTCCTGAAAACCATTTTCAATCATGTTCCTTCTAGCAATCTCCAGAGCAATTTCATCTTCATCTACAAGGATGCTACTTGAAGCACCAGCTGTAAGGGCCGCCAGGGAAAAGGATCCCGTATATGAGAAGAGATCAAGAACTTTGAAGTCCTTCAAGTTCATCTCACTTATCTTTCTTCTAGCTTCTCTCTGATCTATATAGAAGCCAGTTTTTTGCCCCTCCCCATAATTTACGATTACTCTGTATCCATTCTCCTCGATCACTACTTCAGGCGGGGGTGCTCCGATTAAGAACTCCCTGAAAACAGGAAGACCAAACGCCTTTCTGCCTCGCTGATCATTCTTCAAGTATACTCTTTGGCTTATTCCAAGCTCTACAATTTTTCTCGCTAAAACAGACGAGCTGCTATCCCATCCAAAGCTTGAGCTCTGTAGGACTGCAGTGTCTCCAAAAACATCAGCAATCAAACCTGGAGTCCCATCGCTATCAGCATAAAGAAGCCTGTATCCTTTTTCTGGCCTTTCTCCCCCCATCATTCTCAGCTTATATGCCTTTTCCAATCTCCATTCAATTATATCCTCGAGGCTTCTGGAGTCATTCTCTGAGACATATGCCAAAATTCTTCCTCCAATGGGGCCAATTCTCTCGTAAAAACCCCTTGCCACGATTTCATCTCTTAGTACAAATTCAACAAAGCTTCCCTGAGGAACTGCTGGGTCTTCCTTAATCCATTTCGAATATATTGTATAAGCTCTTCTAGAAAGGAACTTTTCAGCCTTTTCCTTGAGAACAACTTTATCCATTTTCATTTCCTCAATATGTGGAAAGGACCTTCGCCACAGATTCCCCTATCTTTACCATATCTCTATTGACTTTCTCACTTCCCAAGAGCCCCTTCGCTCCATTGACTAGACTATCTGTCACGTACAAAACACAAGCTGTCCTGAAACCTCTCATCCATCCGAGAGCCGTCAATCCAGCGCATTCCATTTCTATTGAAATAAATCCCAGCCTACCCAGTTCTTCTGCTTGTTCTTCGCTTTCAGCATAGAATGCGTCACTGCTAATTATTGGTCCCACATGGACGGAAAATCCGCTTCTCTCCAGCTCTTCCCTAAGAGGAGCTGTTAGCTCATGAGATGTTGAGTTCGGTGGAATTACGTCTCTTGGATAATATTGTTTCAGAGCACTTGAATTGAAGTGTCCTGCCGCTGTTGCCACTACCACATCTCCAATTTTTACTTCTTTTCTCAAGGATCCGGTTGTGCCAACTCTAACTATTGTTCTTGCTCCCAGCATATTCAGCTCCTCGAATACAATAATAGCACTTGGCATCCCCATTCCATGAGTAACTATGCTCAGAGGAATTCCTCCATATTTTCCCGTGAATGAAAGTAAGCCTCTGTTTGTATTGACTACTCTTGCCTCCGAGAGAAAGGCTTCTGAGAAAATCTGGGCTCTGTTTGGGTCTCCAACGGCTATCACTTTTTCTGCCAATAGCCCCTTCTGAATCTTAAGATGAACAGGTTCCCTTATCTCCAAATCTAACATCACCAAAGAAAAGAAAAGGAAAAGCACTTTTTAAATGTCAAGACTTCTTACCGAGGAAATCCATCAGAGATTTTTGCGCATCCTTTCCAGATCCCTTCAACTCCGCTTCTTTAACCCCAAAGTATTCTAAGATTCTCATTGCTGCTGGCACTATTTGGTGATCCGAGTAATATTCAGTATCTACTTCATCTATTGATGCTGCAAAATAGGGCTTAACTCTTTCACTAATTTTTCCTGAACCCTTTGTTACAACATAACCAACTTTGTCTCCCGGAGAAATTTTAAGCCCATAGCTCTCATAAAGTCTTGCTGCTGTGACATGAGGAGCATCTACTTCATATTCATCAATCTTCTTTGTGATAGTCTTCCAAATTATCAATTTATCCATAGGAATCTTTCTATCTTTAAGTTTTGCTATTACATCCTTCACGTAGGCTATCGCCTTCTTGGTGCTCATTTCTTCCAGAATGACTCGCGATACTTCCACCTGTATGTCCTTGGCAATCTCTGACCAATCCCCTCTTATAGCCTCAAACCCAACAATATCAATTGTTCCATCTACAGTGAGTCCCACATACCTTTTTTTAGCTTCAGTGAAGAAGAGCCTCTTGTAAATCTTGTCTACCTTTATTTCAAGTCCTAGCTCTTTATCTATCCAGCCAATTAGCTTCTCAACAAGCTCTGGCTTGTTTTCCACGAAGAGGCTATCTGTATCACCATAGATCACATTAAGTCCAATTTTCTTGGCCTCATTAATTGCAGAGGTAATGTTTGCCCTCCCCCACGCTGTGATCGCCTCTGCACATTCTCTGCAGTACCATCTAGCTGCCTGCCATCCCATGTATCCATATGTAGCATTAGCAAGCACCTTCACAGCCTTCTGCCTTTCATCTAAGATAGAATATTCGGGAGAACCTATTTGGAGCTTCTTCATCTCATCTCTCATTTTTTTCCTTGCTTGAAGCAGTTCTGTGAGAACACTCTTGAAGAATCCCTGCGGCTCTTTCCTGAATTTGTGCCCAACATCAGGGGCTATGAAGCATTTTTCTGGGGAGCAATCCTCATCTTTTACTAGCGTGTCTGGACCAACATTGTACTTTATCATTATGTTGGGATACATGCTAGCAAAGTCCAGAACTGCCACATTTTCATGAACTCCAGGCTTTGGCGAAAGCACTATAGCTCCTTTGTAGCTCTCTCTTCCTCTCTCCTCTCTGTTTGGAACAAGCTCTCCATACCTGAAAGCCTTTCTCATTAGATAGTATTCCAGACGAAATCCAACGCTGGCAGCCATTATTTGATCCAATGGAATTCCTGTCAGTCCAGACAGCTGTATTCCAAATGGAATGAACTTCTCAGCCAATCTATACGTTGAAACAACATCATCTCTATTATATGCTAGAACCTTGTTTGCTTCCCTATCCCCGGAATCCCAGAGCTTTGGTATTTCATACCACTCCAGCAAAACTCTATCGCTCTTTTTCATAACTCCCATATATTCTGCTATTTCGTCCAGCGTCTTTCTCTTCGTGCCAGTCATTTCCTCAACGAAATTGAAGATATCAACATTCAATCTTCCCTGTATGCTTATATGCCCCATCACGCTCATTGAAGGGGGTGAGTTCTTCTTCCTTCCTAAATCAAGGTCAATTTTCAAGTTCTTTGCTCGCTCCATCAAATATTGCCAGTCGAATGAATTAGTGTTATATCCTACAATTAGATCGGGATCGATCTCTCTAATATACGAGGCAAATTTCTCAATAATCTCTCTATCAACCTTCTCTCTCGAGTAAAACTGAGCTACTCCTCCATCCATCGTTCCTATAATTATAATAGGATCTGAAGAAGGCCTCGGAGTGCCTGCTGGAGAATATACCTCAATATCAAATGCCAGCATTTTCAGCTTAGGAGGAGTTGCCTCAGCCTGAAGCTCTCTGGGGCCATCAAGCATTTCGAAAACTTTTTCGACTCTATAATCATTGTTTTCAATTTCCCTCACCTTTGCGGCGTACCATCTGAATGGCTTCATATCGTGATCTATCATGTATCTCAATGAGAATCTAACATCTGCTTCTAGCACATCATATATGTTAGGTATGCTCCTTATGCTGTCTCTCAATAACCTAACTTGTTCTGGAATTTCAACTTCTACTTTCAACACATCCATTTCTTTTCCAAAGTACTTTCTTTTCTCGATAGAAATCTTGGAGGAAATTCTCTTCGAATTGCAAATTCTCTCTATATCTTTTTTGACTTTCTCTATGATTTCACTTTTCTGCACCGGAAGCGCATAGAAATATGGACGAAATCTCCAATCTTCTATAACCGCATTTTTTCCATCTCTGAGCTTTGACCATATAACTATCTTTGGCTTTTTTCCCTCAATTTCATAGCTCACATCGAGCGGTTGAAACTCAATTTCACTTTCCTGGGACAATTCGAATCCCTTCCCTAGCACTCAGAAAAAGAATCTATAAATACCTTGTCAAAATAACTTTTTTAAAGTAAAGCTATATAAAAGCTTAATCAGCGAAGGGTTGATGAATTTGAGTAAAAGAAATTTACGAATGATTTTTATAGCATCAATACTTATATTTACACTGTTCTATTTCCTCAGTGCTTCGAATGTGAACGCTCAGTCCTCTGCAAATTCATCTCAATATATACTCATAGATTTCAATGGGTTTGGTATAGCATCTGTAAAGCAAACGATAAATGTAAATGATATTGAAATTGTTGAAGCTCTAGGAAAGCTTCTCTACATTAATGCAGTCTCTCCTTCAAATCTAACTTATTATGTTGAAAATAACACCATAGTTCTTGTTCCCCCTTCTGGATTCACTGGGACAGCTGAGATCGACTATGTCTCACAGCTTGCCTTTCCTTCTGGCAATGCATGGATATCCAACTTCACAGCCCTCACGAACTGCACGGTACTTCTTCCCATAGGAGCCATCCCACTCGATGTAAACCCCATCCCCAGCAACTTCTCAATAACAAACAACAACAGGTTAGCTTTAATGTTCCCTCCAGGCAATATCTCAATTAGTTACACTCTTGCCGCAGGTCAGACAACAACTAGTCCCCCAACTCAAACAACAACTCAAGCACAGACAAGCGGCGTCGGAATCTTCTCCCAATTCATCTATGCTCTTCTTTTCATAATAATTGCTCTTATCATAGCTATTGTGCTTTTGCTTAGGGGGCGATTTTTTCGCAGCAAAGGATAAGGAGGATACAGAGGAAAAAGAAGTAATAAAAGAGGAGTTCCTCGACGAGAGAGATAGAGCCATAATATCTCTATTGAGAGAGAGGGGGCTAATGACCCCAGGAGATCTGATAAAGGCAACTGGGATACCTAGATCGGCATTTTACAGAAGGATAAACAGGCTGAAGAAAGAGGGAATAATAGAGCAGATATCAATAGCTGGCAAGATATATTATCGTCTGAAGGAGAAATAGCGTCCCGCCCTTGTTCCGAATATGTTCCGGAGTAGTTTATTAAAAACAGTCTTATTTCAAGAATATTTGGTCGACGAAAATGGTGGTCGATAAAAGGTTCATGGTGAACCTGATGAATCCAGGAAAAATCATATACCCAGCAGGACTGCTATCTCTATTACTAGTAATATTAGTATCTCCTCTTTCCGGAATTGCCTATGCTGCTTCAACTGCTACTTCAACAACAAGCCCAATAACAACTACTCAGAGCAGCTCTCAGGACACTGTTCAGCTCTCCATAGAAAGTATAAACAATACATTTTCAATAATAATTTCCAAACTCAAGGAGCAGGGTTATAACACAACACAGCTGGAGCAGACAGTTTCACAGATGATTCAAGCAATACAGAGTGGAAACTATGCTCTAGGAAGATCATTGTTCATAAAGGCTGTTGACTATGTTTACAAGCTAGAGGCAGGGACCCTCATATATAATCAGACTGAGCTTATGCTCAGAGTTCAGCAGCAAATACAGAACAGAATTGCTGAACTGAATCAGAGCATTTCAAATATGACATTCCTATCATCCGAAGTTAGAACAAACCTAACTCAAATGTTGCAGCAAGCTTCACAACTTTTGCAAAGTGGAAACTATTCAGGAGCAGCCATGCTCATGGAGAGAGTAATGGTTCAGTTGAGGGAGATGAGCAATGCTCTAAATAGAGAGAGAGTCATGACAATGCTGACAACCATGGCTATAGAGAGGGCGAATGAAATAAACAATTTGAGCGGAAGGCAGATCATTGATGAGAGAAAGCTCGAGCTGAACGAGAGTGAAATAACAAAGTTGGCATTAAAAGTCAGAGGGCTAGGGATGATCGAGAGAGAGGTAAAGGAATCATTTGCTAATATGAACATATCCTGGGTGCTCAACACATCAGATGAGGATGTTTTCAAGCACCAGATGGGAGACGTGATGATAGGAAAGGCCAAGGAGCTACCAGAAATGTTCTTTGTGACATCTTCAGTTCTTCTCAGAACAGCTGAGGCGAGCCTCGAAAGGACAGGAAAAATGAACAAGGATATGCAGTCATATATACAAAGCCTGCAGGACATGATTCAACAGGAGAAAGCAATTATTAATCAATCAATAAGCGCCGCAACTGGATTGATGGAAGGAAATGCCTCATCAATATCCATCATAAACCAGAGTATAACCCAGGCCCAGCAGCTCCTTAGCCAAGTCAATAACATGAAGGTTCCTCAGCAGCTTCAGAACGTGAAGGCTCTGATTGTAAATTCACTGCAGCAGCTCATTAGGGAGTTGACCTCACTGCAGAGAATATCAACTTCGCTGGAAATGCTTAGCAAGAATGTTCTGCTGAAGGGAATAGTACTGGAAATAAACGGCAATAACCTAACAGTATTAGGGGTCATTTCTCCAGGCTCTCTAGTAATGGGAGGATATATGAACGGAATATACAATAAGCAAAGTATAGTAATGCTTCCTACTAACTGGACGATAGTAGTGACAAATACAACAAAGATAAGTGGGGAGCTATCCACATATGCTCCAATAAAAGTGCAGGGAGTAATAGTTGACTCAGTAAACCATGTAATCTATGCCAGCAAGATATTTACAATAAATAATACCCTAGCAGAAGAATCAGTCAATGAGGACTAAACCAAGAACTCTATTTTTCTATTATAATTTTAAAAATCTTTTTTACTTCTCTAATCAACTAGCAATTTATATATGAACATTCATTTCCAATACTTTTTACTGGTGTTATCCTATTGCGCAGGCGAATCGCAATAGCAAAAGATCAGGATGTTTCTGGAAAGAAAGTTCTTCTCAGAGTCGATATAAATTGTCCAATATCAAGAGATGGAAAAATCCTCGACGACTATCGAATAAGAATACATTCGAGTACTGTTAGGAGGCTCATTGAGGAAAATGCAGCTGTCGTAATCCTTGCGCATCAAGGCAGACCAGGAATGGATGACTTCATAGACCTTTCTCAGCATTCCACCATCATGAGCAGGATTGTTGGCACAGATATACAGTTTGTGGATGACATTATAGGTCCTGAAAGCATTTCCAGGATAAAAAAGCTCGAGCCAGGAGAAGCACTTATGCTGGATAACGTTAGATTTCTAGCTGAAGAAAGCATAGAGGCCTCAGGTGAATTTCACGCAAAGTCGTACTTAGTTAGAAAGCTTGCACCCCACTTCAACTTCTTCATCAACGATGCATTTGCTACAGCCCACAGAAAGCATGCCAGTATGGTCGGCTTTCCGTTTGTCCTTCCCTCGTTTGCTGGAGACATAATGGAAAAAGAGGTTCTGGCACTGAGCAGTATAAAAGATCCCTCGATTTCACCAAAAGTCTTTGTTCTAGGCGGAGCTAAATTGTCTGATAGTATAAGAATACTCAAGAATATCCTAAGTAACAGCAAGGAGTCAATAGTTTTACTAACAGGTCTTATCTCTGAGCTTTTCTATCTATCCGCTGGAAAATATCTCGGCAAATCAAGCAAGGAAAAGCTCGAAAAAGCAGGTGCGCTTGCATTGATTGGCAATGTCAGGGAACTTTATCTAAAATACAGAGACAGAATTTATCTTCCTGTTGACTATGTTCTGGAAGATGGAAGTATGATAAGCGTTGGCAGCAATAGGGCTGATGAAAAGCAGATCAAGGATATAGGGCCAGAAACTGTTAATTTCTATGAAGATATCATGCGGGAAGGAAAAATAATTGTCATAAGGGGTCCGGCAGGTGTCATAGAGGAAAAAGAATTTAGAAATGGAACAATCAGTTTAATGAGAGCAGCTCTCAGAGGAAATGCGAAAGTAATAATAGGAGGAGGACATCTTAGCTCATTGCTGGATGATCTCCCAGAAGAGGAAAGAAGAAAAGCTCACAACAGCACCGGAGGAGGGGCTCTCCTTCTCTTTTTGGGAGGGGAAGACCTTCCAGCAATTGATGCCCTCTCCTATTCAGCTGAAAGATTTAATTTGAGTGGAATTGAACTTCCCTAGAGGAGGTAGAACAAAAATGGGAAACATAGCAGAAAAATTCCAAGACAGAGCATTCCTGTTAAGCTACATGTTCAGAAAAATACTTGTTCCCTATGATGGTTCGGCAAATAGCGAAAAAGGACTGAGAGTGGCTTTGGAGCTTTCCCTCATTTTAGGCTCGAAAATAACCTTAGCTTATGCTTGCGAAGTAGGAAGATGTGACGAACAGCTATTAAAAAGAGCAATGCAGATAGCAGAAAGCAGGGGGGTTAAAATTGAAACAAAAATAATAGAATATAATCCAGAGGAAAGCAGTGAAGCTTCGGAAATAGTTAAGGAAGTGAACAACAATTCATATGACCTTGTTGTTGTAGGTGTAAGAGGGAAAACAGAATATGAAGGAGTTGAAAAGGGATCTGTAGCAGCCAGCCTCTTCGTCAACACTAATATAAGCTATCTGTTCGTGAAGTAGCTACTTCTTTCTCTGCATGCCTCCTAGCTCCGATTCTGCCTCGATCATTACAAGCTCTCCCTTGAGCTCGTCCAAAGCCTTTCTGATTTCCTCTATCTCGGCCTCATGAAATTGTGTCATTGAAATTGCCTCTTTACCCATGCTTGTTGGCTTCAGTTTCTTAGATCTCCCCACTGTCTCTAGAAACTCAACATATAGCAGAGATATAACATCATCTTTTAAATTCTTGCTCACAACGGAGTTCCCAACTGCAAAGAACTTATAGCCAAAAGAAATTCCTTTTTCATTCAATTTATACATCAGAAAGTTCAATCCTTTTTCCGAAATTTCGCCAACCATATCGATTATCTTAAGTAGCTTCATCAATCTTTGGTTCTGCATTACCTGTTCTCTTGTTATTACCTGCTTCGTTTCAAATTTTACTTCCTTGCTCTTCTTTTCCTGTGTGCCGGACGCAGACATTTCTTTCCCCAATTAAACTTAAAACAACCCAATTATATAGCTTATCAATTGAAAAAAATTAAGAGTTGAGAGTTACAGTTCCAGTGATTGGGTCAAAGGTTCCAACAACATTCCAAGTTACCTTCCCGCTATTATCTTTCTGGAGCTCAACGTAAGAGTATGCTCCATACTGCCTATCTCCGTTCTGATCAAATTTCAGCCATCCGCTCAATCCGAAATAGTGCTGGGCAAATAGAGGAAATGCCTTAGTCAGCACGCTTCCGCTTGTGGTTCCTGTTTGCACAACTGTGAGTGCTATGGCCCAAATTCCATCGTATAGAGCAAATGTCGCTCCACTTGGTCTGTTCCCGGTCAAATTCTCATATCTGGCAATGAAGCTATCTTGAAGCTCGTTGTAAGGGACAGTATATGCTACATTTATATATCCAACTCCACTGTTTACGATATCTTGGCCAATTACATCTCTAACCTGTACATCATTAACAGTTCCATCTGAACCATACCATCTGACGCTCATGAGGACTGGATAGTTCTTGGCTGCATTAAATATGGCAATGAAGTCTCCAGGAAAGCTCAGCGCTAGAACGGCAGTTGAAGTCCTATTTTGAGAGGAAGATATGAGATTTGCTAGATTTTGAACTTCAGCAGAATAATCTTTAGCATTGGGATCGTACCTAATTGAACCAATAATAGTTCCTCCAAGAGCAACGAAGTTCTGTCTTGTAGCATTGAATAGTCCATCTCCCCAATCATCTCCTCTATATATAATAGCAACATTTCTTATTCCCTGTAGCCACATAAGGCTGGCTATAGCTCTCGCTTGTCCTGTATCTGGTGTTTCCAATCTGAAAACATTGTCTGGAATTGCTAGCTGAGGAGCTGTGGAAGCATATGATATCACAATCATATCGTTTTGCCTTGAGAACTGCATTACAGCTGAAGTAGCAGAGCTTGTGTATGTGAAGAGAATTTTTATTCCCCTAGCTGCCAGTGTCTGAGCAGCAGCCAGAGCCCCATCAGGCGTTGATTTATCATCCTCGAAGTACAGTTTTACCCTGTATTTGCTCCCTATCTGTGAAAGATAGGAATTTACATCGCTCTCTGCGAGCTGAGCAGCAGTTCTGTAGAGGGGACCATATCCCTGCAATGAGCCCGAGAGAGAGACTTCAACACCAATCGGTATTTCTATTGTAGTATTTGATGTTGTTGTACTTGTCGGCGAAGCAGTTTGATGTGAAAAAGCTGCATAACCTACTCCCAATCCAGCTACCAGACCTACTACGAGGAGTACTATTCCAAGTGTTATTCCCTTCATGATCAATCATTCCCCCACAGGATGAACAGTAGACAATATTGTTAACTTAACGGTTTAAAAATTTATCTAATTGGTTAAATTTATAAAACCCACAAGCTGATCCAGTGATTATGTCGTTACCTATCAAGGAAAAAAAGGGTAGTAGGGCATGATACCAATCGATCTTCTTACAAATGCTCTGACATATAGCAACATGCTTGTCCTGATGTCTCTCGGTCTAACTTTCTCGTACATTACGCTTAAAGTTCCCAACTTTGCCCAGGGTGATTTCATAGCCATTGGAGCATACGTAGCATATACTTCATATATTTTTTGGAATGTAAATCCCTATTTGACAATTCCTTTGGCATTTCTCCTTTCAGGGGTCATTTCCCTTCTCCTCTTTTTATTTATATTCAGTCCGCTATCGAAAAGAGACTTCAAATTAACAGATCTAATAATAGCTTACTTCGCTGCTGAAATGATAATAAGAAGCGGTCTGCTCATCTATACAGATTACATGCAATCGACTACTGCCAAGTATTTTTCAAATGTACTCGTACCAATGCAGCAAATAATGATAGGTTCGATTAGCGTTTCCTATCCACTGCTCATGTCCATTATTCTCACATTGACTATATTGATTACTTTCTCCTTAATTCTCAAGTTCACTAAATTGGGAGTATCACTCAGAGCTGTGATATCGAATCCCGAGCTGGCAAGAGCTTATGGAATAAATGTTGAAAAAGCATACGCTATTTCCTGGTTCCTCGCTGGAGGAATTACAGGAATGACTGGGCCAGTTATAATCACTTTCTTTCCAACAGATCCCAACATTGGCTGGACGTTTCTTATTAGGATATTTGCAGCGAGCATAGTTGGAGGAATCGATAGTCTTCTTGGTGCTGTTATAGGAGGTTACTTCGTTGGCATGAGTGAGGTGCTAGGCATATATATATTGAGTCAGCCTCCTATTGGAATACAATCAGTTTACAGAGTTCTCATCCCTTTCACCATGATGATAATAACTCTCCTACTGATGCCAAGAGGAATCGTTTCAAAGCTTAGAATTCCCAAATTTTTGAGGTGAGTACAATGGCATTTCTTGGCATTTCAGATCCTTTCAGGTTTCTGATCGATATAGGAAGCTTCTTTCTAATTTATTCTATACTTAGCATAAGCATGAACCTGGACTATGGATTCGCTGGAATTCCGAATTTGGGGAAGGTCATGTTCTTCGCTATGGGGGCGATTGTAACAGGTTCGATCTCTCTTAGGCTTATATCGGCGATTTCCAACCTTCCCCTGACAGATTTTGTCACTCAGAACATCGAATATGCAATTCAAGCATCTGAGTGGCTCGGCGAGAGGCCCATAGAGTCAATACTGATATGTCTACTGCTCATCGGACTGTCAGCATTAGCTTCAGGGATTCTTGGCATTCTGGCTTCTCTTCCGGCAATCAGATTGAAGGAGACATATCTTGCTATTACTCTTCTAGTGACAGGTGAGATTCTAAGGGTTATTGCCAGCTACTATCCACCGCTAATTGGAGGCACTGTGGGGACACATGTTCCAGACTTCTTCTCATGGTTAGGGGTAGGAAGGGCCCATGATATAGCAATTTTCATGTTCATGGGAGCATTCACGGTTCTAGCCTATCTAGTTAGCAGATTTTTTGCTATATCTCCCTTTGGCAGAATAATGAGAGCTCACAGGGAAAATGAGAGTGCCCTAAGTTCTCTTGGCAAGGATCCTTCCTATGTTAGAAGGAGCACACTTTTCCTATCTTCAGCACTCGCCGGTATTGCTGGAAGTCTATATGCAATATATTCAGGAAATGTAAATGCAGGAGACTTCATTCCTGACAAAACGTTCATGCTGTCCCTAATTATAGTCATAGGTGGAATGGCCAACATAAATGGCCCTCTCGTTGGTAGCATCATATATGTGTTCATAGACAGATTAATAAGACAGGCAAAGTTTTTCATAAGCGTTCCATTCGATGTAAACTATCTATCTATAGGCCTTATGGGAGCAATCCTACTTATTTTCTTCTTTCTGAGGCCTAAGGGAATACTACCAGAGAAGCCAATTGTTTTCGAAAAAATGCCTGAGGGGCTGCGGAATAGAAGGAAAGAAAACTGAATATCCAATCTTATAAATAGCGTTTCTTCACTGCATAGCAGGAAGGTTACTTATAAAAAATCTCAAGCATAAAAGCTAATTTATTTGGTTTTCATATTAGGAAATCAAATCCCCATTTCTTTCAGGAATTTTCTTGCCTCCTCTTTTGGATCGCTGCTCTTTACAATGGAGGATCCAGCAACAATGATGTCAGCACCTGCCGAAACAAGCTTCTGAGCTTCCTCAGGCCTTATCCCGCCTGCTACTGAAATTATTATGTCGCTCATACTCTCCTTCAGCTCTTTAATTATATGAAGGAAATCTATTCCTCTCATCTTTTTCCCAAGCTGTTGATCTATTCCTGCATGAAGTCCGATGATTCTAATACCTATTCTATTGACTCCTCGTGCTCTCTCCAATATATTGGGAACAGATATCAAATCAACTTGAACATCCCCACCCAGCTCTCTTGCTCTTGTGAGAGCCTCAAAAATTGTATTATCATCCGCTGCTCCAAGGACTGACATGATTTTTGCTCCGGAACCTATTGCGATTTCCGCTTCCAGTGCCCCAGCATCCATAGTCTTCATATCTGCAAAAACTATGTTGTTTTCGAAGATTTGAGAGAGCACTCTCACCGATGTAATTCCACTGGATTTTATGAGGGGAGTTCCTACCTCAATTATTACCCTCTCATTCACAGCTACAGCATTAGCAATTCTAACTGCCCTGCTGAGATCAATAACATCAATAGCAACTTGGAGATAAGGAGGATTTTTCAGCAGATTCAAGGCTCTTCACCAAGGTTAACTACGTTCTAGCAACATTAAAAAATTGGCGATTCTGAATATTATTGGCAGGAAAATGAGCATAGGAAGGATGAAAATTATGGGAAGGCTGTTTGGCACTGATGGAGTGAGAATTGATCTGAGAGATGGAATAGATCCATCGTTCTTCTCATCTTTAGCTCAGTCAATCTGCGAGGCATTTGGAAAGGGGTCCATCTTTCTTATTGGAAGAGATGTTAGATATGCTGGTGATATAATATTTCACAGCATGCTTTCTGGTTTATTTTTAAGTGGATGTAGAGCATTTAATGCTGGTCTTGTTACAACTCCCTCGCTTCAATATGTGATAAAAGAAGAGGGGTACTTTGATGGAGGAATAATGATAACTGCCTCCCACAATCCTCCAAACTACAATGGAGTAAAGGTCATAGACTCAGATGGCATTGAGGTTCCAAGAAAGAAAGAAAATGAGATCGAGGAGATTTTTGCATCAATGTTGCAGAGAACCAGAAAGACTCCCATCCATGAGTACCATTTAGCTGATTATCCTGGGACAATTGAAAAATATGTCAATGGAGTTGTTTCACATGTTGATGATGAGCTTATAAGGTCGAGAGAGCTGAGAGTCGTTATAGATGCGGCTAACAGCGTTGGCTCCTTGGCACTTCCCAAGATCGTTGGACGCCTCGGTGGAAAAGTGATCAGCCTAAATGCTCATTTGGATCCCTCCTTCCCAGGAAGAGAACCTGAACCAACGCCAAGCACGCTCGCTGTTTCCTCTACTCTTACTAAGGAAGTAGGAGCAGATATGGGAGTAGCTGTTGACGGGGATGCTGATAGATCGATTTTCATTGATGAAAAGGGTTATGTGTACTGGGGAGATCGGACGGCGGCAATTTTTTCCCTATACTTGAAGGAAAAGCATCCAGACTTGCCAGCAAGAGTTTACACGGGAGTGAGCAGCAGCTCCTTCATCGAGAAGGTATTGAAAAGTGCTGGCATAGAAGTGGTTTGGATGAAGGTAGGAAGCGTGGACATTTCCAGAAGACTGAAGCACGAGGGAGGTTTGCTTGGTTTCGAGGAAAATGGTGGTATAATGTATCCGCAGCATCAATTTGTCAGAGACGCTGGGATGGCTACAGCATTGATGATGGAAATTCTGGCAAGAGAAAAGAGAAAGCTCTCAGAGCTTTACTCGATTTTTCCCAGAACATATTCAATAAAAACTAAATATCCTATTCATAGCAAGGAGCAGGGAGCTCTCATCTATGAGAGAATAAAAGAGAAGTACTCAAACGAGAAAATAATAGACATAGATGGCATAAAGGTAATAGGAGAAGATTACTGGTTCCTAGTAAGACTAAGCGGAACTGAACCAGTGATAAGAGTTATGATAGAGAGTGAAAGAGAAGGAGCGGAAAAAAATATTTTGAGAGAAATTGAAGAACTGCTTCAGGCTGATTAGAAATGAAATACAGATTGCTCGATATACTGGCTTGCCCCATGTGCAAGGGATTTCCTCTGGAGCTAATTGAAATTGAGAAAGAGAAAAGAGAAAGGAACCTGCCATCTAAGCCTCCGCTCTGCGAACTGTATTGCTCCTATTTACAGAAAGATATCAGAGAAATGAAGGAGGAACCCCCATGCGGGGAGTGCTTTAACTATGAAATAAAAACAGCTGTTTTGTACTGTAGGAAGTGTGGAAGGTGGTATCCTGTCATAAATGGGATTCCCCACATGCTCCCGGACTATATAAGAAAGGATGAAAAAAAGAGAGAGCTGGAGTTTCTCAGAAAATATGAAGCATTTCTTCCAGAAAAGATAACTAAAAAGGCCATTCCCCATAACTTATCTCAAGAGTAAATTAAGATGCAGAATGCTGTGAGAGGTAGCTATCCTCTCACATATATTTCTACAATGTCCCCATCTTCAACTCTGTGATCCAACCCAACTCTCTCTCCATGAAATTTTACACTTTTTCCATAAATCTTAGCAAATCTAAAACCTCTCAAAATTTTTGAGTGAATAGCTTCAGCTACATCTCTCACGGTTGCTCCTCTCTTCAAGATCAGAGGTCTCTTTGCTACCTCACCATTCGGCTGCTTTGTGTAAACTCTGATGATGTCCAGCAATTCAAACATTTTCCTTCCTAAGCGATCTAGCTCTATCCCTGTGCTTGCTGAAATATAAAGCACTGGAAACTCATTCTCTACTTCAGCCATCCTCTCTCTAATGTTATTGTAATCCACCAAATCTATCTTGTTTACCAAAATTATTCCAGGCTTGTGCATTTTGTTCTCCAGTATTTGAGCCTCAATATCATCCAATGAAACTTCTCCCCACACTTTCACAATAGCATGATCTATTTTATACTCAGAGAGCATTCTTTTGACATCATCAAAACTACCATCCAATATCTTGCCATTAACTATGAGATTTATACCTCCCTTGCTAACTCTCTGAATCTCCACTTTCCCTTTTGGCTTCTTTAGAATTATGCCGTTTTCTTCAAGTTCTTCTATGGCGCTTTTTGCAACCTTTTCAGGATAATTTGCTGCATCGAGAACTAGTAGAATCATGTCTGCATTTCTAGCCAGTCCTATTGTTCTGTTATACCAGGA
Organism: Fervidicoccaceae archaeon; assembly: GCA_038734945.1. Taxonomy (NCBI): domain Archaea; kingdom Thermoproteati; phylum Thermoproteota; class Thermoprotei; order Fervidicoccales; family Fervidicoccaceae; species Fervidicoccaceae archaeon. The sequence goes on from JAVYOA010000009.1 coordinate 409,174, forward strand.
AATTCTCTCATTGCTCCCAAATGGAATGCTTGGAGTATCTATCAATTGGAAGTATATGTCCTCGAACTTCATCATGCCAGGCTTTGGCAGCCTGGTTGAATACGGAATACCAATACCTTCATAGCTCACGCCAGTCAGCTTGGAAAACAATAGCGATTTTCCAGATAGAGGAGGACCTAGCATGACGATCTGAGCTGCTCCCGATTTTTCTATGTAGAACTTTGGGCCTGAACCTCCACTTTTCTTCTTCCTCTGTTCTTCCAATTCCTCCTTTAGCTGACTCAGTCTTCTAGTGGCCCAATACATGAGATTTTCTGTACCCTTATGCTTGGGAACAGCCGAAATGAATGCTTCCAATGCAGCGATTTTTTCTTCTACAGTTCTCGCTTCCATGAACTTTATCCACTTTGCTCTCGCTTCAGGAGGAAGGTTCGTTGGCATCTGCCCAGCTACCCCTCCCCTCTCAGAAAAGGACTTGCCTTGGACTTCCACTTGTGTCTTATCAGAAATGAGGGAAGAGTCCTCGGGTTATCCTTCAGCCACCTCACGGTTAACTTATCTCCTGGATAGCCAGATCCCTCCAAGCCGTATTGCTTTCTTATTTCATCTATTTTTCTATCTCTTATTACTTTGGCAACAATACTTGCTGCTCCCACAGCAGTGAAAGTTGAATCACCCCTCTTAACCATTCTAATCTGCACATTTTCGCATGCTTCAATTGTGCTTTCTTTGCTACCAACAACATCCGCAATAATCTCGCTCGGTCTCACTCCAGCTGATATTGCTTGGCATGCTAGAGAAATAAAGGCCCTTTTTGTCAAGTTATTCAAGTTCTCTCTATCTATTTCCTCAGGATTCACAATTATAACATCGTGCCAGAGAGACAAAGTAAGTATTAAGTCGAAAAGCTCCTCTCTTTTCTTTTTTCTAAGTTTTTTGCTATCCGTGACTCCCATTTTTGCCAAGTGCGTTTCAGCTGAACCAGTAAGAGCAACTGCTGCCACTACCATTGGCCCTATGAGGCTACCTCTGCCTGCTTCATCCATCCCAACCACAATTCTTTCCAATTAAGGCACCTCCTCCTATGAACTCGTTGCCGCAAAGCCCTTTCATTCGATATATAAATCTGAGGGAAAGGATTTTTATGCAATGATGCATTTTTCCTTGATATTTTATTCAAATTGTTTTTAAATCCCCTTTCGCTTTTTGCTTTCCGCTTTTTCTAGAAAGCTGAAATTCTAGCTTCTTTCAACAGGCTCAATTCTCTAATAACGGTTTCAATATCGGCATCTACGAGCCTTTCATCTTTGAAGAAAACTTCGAGCGTCACAAAGGGATCTCTCCCTAACTTTTCCAAGATATTCAAGGACTTAGCGAAATACTTTTCATAACCAGAAATCCTCATATGCTCGACGACATTTCCATTGATCTTTGCCACACCATGTACATGAACAACACTTGTCTTTTCGGCTATCGAACTTACCCAATCGTTAATCATGCTCTCCACCATTGATAGCTGATTTTCCCCATTGCTGATGAGCCTTGCCACTACGTGTCCCAGATCGAGGCAGGCATTTCCATCTAGCTCTCTCAATAACTGCACGAAGCTTTCCTTCACTGCAAGAGGACCGTATGGAGCGTTCTCAACAGCAAAAATTATACCAGCATCTTTAAACTTCTCTGCTGCATCTTTCATTTCTAGTATTATTGGAGATAGATAATCTCTATTGCCGAACCTCACTTTCTCCCTCGTCGAAAAATGAGCAACTGCGTATTTGAAATCCCATTTTGTCATTACTTCGAGCAACCTCATTATATAAGCAATAGCCCCCCTTCTCACTTCCTCATATGGGGAAGCAATGACCAAGTCTCTCCACGGAAGATGTGCACCTAAGCTGAATCCCTGATCCCTTAAGAGCTTCATTATTTCATTGAAAGAATTAGAATCCCAGAAGGGCCAAGGATACTCCAAGCTAACCTCAATATTCTCAAATCCCATACTCGAAGCATAGCTAAGATCTCTCTCATTTATTCTTGATTTTGGCCATATGCTGAATGAATACTTCATATTGCTTCATCACCAAGCAATACTTTCTTCAGTGGGATGACTGGGTGCTCCAATATCTTACTGGCTTCTATTTTTTTCCTTTTTATATTTCCTTCCATAACATCATATATGAATCTTAGGGCATCCTTTGAGGATAGCGCCCTGTACAGGGGAAATCCGAGCTCGCGAAGTCCAGAATCAACATCCAGCTTGAGGGGAAAAAGAGAGATGGAGGGCACCCCTAAAAGAGAAGCCTCTCTGGACATAGTTCCTCCACCGCTAATTGTAGCGATGCTGTAGTACTCGAGATCCAGGCCAAGCATTGGTTCCCCTATCACTTCAATATTGGTTCCCTTATATCTCTCTGAATCATCTTCATATCTAGGAACAAGAACAACCCTCACCTTTTTTGCCAGTTCCTTTACAAGCTCCTTAAAATCTTCGAATCCCCAGCTATAATATGACGCGAATATCTCTGGAGGTCTAACCAATACGTAACTATATGGTTCGAGGCCAAGTCTCTTCACGCTGCTTTCCGATGGAGAATATCCGTTTACCCAAGCAAGCTCTTCTACTCCCTTGTACCTCAAGAGAAAAGTTCTACTTCCCCTTGGAACATATGGAAGAAATTTCCCCTTTTCGATGAAGGATGAAAAAATTAGATAGTTGGATAGAGGAACTGTCAGAAGATGGACGTGAGCAGCATGTGGGGTATCACTATACAATACAATTTTTGAACTTAGTCCAAAAGCTATCCTGACGGAAGAAGGGCTCGGATATGAAACCAAGTAATCAGGGGAAAAATCCCTAATTAGACCAACTAAATCCTTCATCCTCTCTATATCTCTCAAGAGCTTGTCGAACTTAGTCCTACCATGCGTTCCTACAAGTATAGCCTTGTTTCCAAGGAGAGAATTAATTCTAAAAATTTCCTCAGTTTTCCTTGCCGTTATCATTACTTCTGCTCCCATATCCGATTCGAGGATAGAGGCAAGCTTGGAAAAGAGAAGAAGCTGCTTTGGCGTCAAGGCATCCATCCATATACGCATTTTCCATCCCAAGGCAATATGCTCTGCTACTCTCCTTTTGTAAAGAAGATAAAATCGTTAACTAGTTCATAAATCAAAAGCATGTGCTATTTTTTCTCAAATAGTTCAACAATGTAATCATCTCCACTTTTTCTCCTGCGCATGAGCATCTTGGATAATGCCATGAAAGCAATAGTAAAAATGAGGGAAAAAAGAGATGAGAATTTAAAAGCAGCTGTGAAATCGCTCCATCCAGCTATCCCCAGCATCGATGCCATGATCCACAGTATTACAGAGATAGCAGTGAAAAAAACTAGCACAATTTTCCCATTTTCTTCCACTTTTTTGCCAATAACTTTCAGAATTTTTACATAAGCTAATAACATGATGAAGAAATAGAATAGGTATGGCACTACAGGGAACCATTCATGGAGCCATTCAGACAAGAGCCATAGACAAAAAAGAGCAATTGTTGCCACAAATATCACAGCATATAGAAGGGCACTTGTAATCAAATACCATTTTATCTTTTCTCTTTTCCCGCTCATAGCTTCACACAATTAACCCCAACTTCAGCAATCATTATGACCTGGGCATCCTCACAATTATTCTGCCTTTTTTAAAAGAATATGACATTCTCGATACATCGCATTCGGTTGGAATCGAAATCTCCTTGTAGTAGCTGGAAATCTCCTTCCTAATTGTGCTATATCCAAGCTCCTCGGTTCTCACAGTCTTTCTCATTTTACCCTCAATTCTCATTCTTCCCTTCTCTGCCTCCACACTTATGCTTGAATTGTCCAGCAATGGAGCATCTATAATGACAACGCACTCATTTTCTAGTAGATATACTTGGTGAAGAGGCTCATCGAACTTTATTTGTGGGAAAAATTCCCCGAATAGTGGAGCGCTTGTTAAAGAGAAAGCGCTTTCCAGCTCCTTTTCAAGCTCTTTCATCCTTCTCCTTACATAGGATCTTAGGATTTCAAATTCATCATCCCATGACATGAGACCCTCCCTCACGTATATAGCATGCTCGGTTGAGCTTCAACGCTCTTTCCAGTTTGACTCATCATTCTCGCAGTCTGCTTCATCAGCTCCTTGTTTCTAAGCCTTATGAATTCTGCTTCTTCCAGCAACTTTTCTATGTTTATTTTTGTTCCTATTAGCTTTGATAGCGCTTCAACAGCAACTGATGCTGCTTCAGGGTCCGGAAGCTCTGGAAAGGTTTCAGCCAGGAGAACAACGCTATTGAGCCTAAACCTTCTGGATTCCTTCAGGAATATAGCGAATGGGCCAAGTATAGCTCCCTCAGTAAATAACTGAATGTTTTTATCGCCTATCATTTTTTTCATTTTGTCCCCTGAAAAAGCGGCATACACTTGGGGTTTCTCCTTGTTAATTCTATCTGGCGTTCCAAGACCAGTAATCCCCACAATAAAATCTATCCTCCTCCTCATAGCGTATTCCAATAGAGCGTAGCTGAACATCTGTATAGCTGCAGGAACTATTGGAATTTCAGATGCCACTATTAGCACCCCATCTTTCCTGAAAATTTTTATTGGAGGCTTTGCTTCGCCATCTCTGACAAAAACTACAGGAGGATTCAACCTAGGAATATCTATTCCGCCAACTTCGGTCGGATTCAGCTCTCTAATTAGATGGCTTATTGATATCCCACCTACAAGCCCAGCATCTGGGAAGCCCACGATGAGATATGAAGGAGACGGCAGCTCTATATCTTCATATTCTTGAAAAATCACACCCTCAATTTCCTCCTCGTTCTTTATTTGAGGCATAAATTATTCCCCTACTATGTTATTTTTTTGCTATTCTCTCCTTTATTAGTTCTGCATACTTAGTTGGTGAAAGCAGCTCGGCAATTTCTTCCTTGTTTTGAATTTTTATCTTAACTATCCATCCGCTCTCATAGGGATCATTGTTTATCAGCTGTGGTGCTTCTAGCAGCGTTTCATTTACATCCACGATTTCACCCGTTAGAGGGGAATATACATCTGAGACAGCTTTAACCGAGTCCAAAGTAGCAATAGCATCCCCTCTCTCCACTCTTTTCCCTTTTTGGGGAAGATCGACTCCAACTATATCTCTCAGCTGTTTCTGAGCGAAGTCTGTTATCCCCAAAATAGCTATTTCTCCATCGAGCTTGACCCACTCATCCGTTTTTGTGTAAAGCAAGTCATCCCTAAGTATATAGTTCTTTATCTGTAAAATACCCAATTTTATCACCACTTTCATAAGTGCCATTTACATGGCCTTATTATTTTCCAGTATAGAGTACTATCGGATTTTTCTCTGAGTAAGCAAATTTATAGTTTGTCTTCAATACCAAAGATCGGTGAGTGAAAAAATGAAGGAAATTCCCTTGAAGAAGCTTCACGAACAATTGGGAGCAAATTTTGGAGAGTTTGCTGGCTGGCTGGTCCCAATGGACTATGGCTCAGTAATTCAAGAACATCAGTCTGTAAGAAAATCAGTTGGCATATTTGACATCAGCCATATGGGTAGAATAGCAATCAGAGGAGAGGATTCAATTTATTTGCTGGAAAAAACATTCACGAAAAAAATCCAGAAAACCAAAGAGGGATTCATGAGTGGTCCCACGCTGGCTCTCAATTATTTTGCCAGAGTTATAGATGACGAAATGCTCTATAGGGTTAGCAATACGGAATTTCTGAGTGTTCCCAATGCTGCATATAAAGACAGAATGATTGGGCATTTGAATGAAATCGCGAAAAATGAGAAGCTGAGAGTAACAATAGACGATCTCACAGACAAATATGTAATGTTTGCTGTTCAGGGCCCCAAAAGCCCCGAAGCAATGGAAAAGATAGGGTTGAAGGACGCTCTAGAACTTAAACCCCTTCAGTTCATGATACAGAATGCTGACATGCAAAACGGGGTTTACTTGATAAGCAGAAGTGGTTGGACTGGTGAGGACGGATTCGAGCTGTGGATCAGGGTAGAAAAAGGAGAGGAATTCTATAGAAAATTACTAGAAGCAGGTGCTGTCCCAGTAGGAATTGCTGCTAGGGATTCTCTGAGGATGGAAATGGGATTTGTACTTGGTGGAAATGAATATGGGGAAGATCCTAGGCACTATCCGTGTGCTACATCTCTGAGATATGGAATGGGAGCCATTGATTGGGATAAAGTCGGATTCATTGGGGAAGAAACCCTTAGAGCCTGCAGAAGAGAGGGAGCTAGGTGGCTGAGATTTGGCTTCATCATGAGAAAAGAGCATAGTAGGTACATTCCAAGAAAAGGGAGCAAAATACTTGTGGAAGACATTGAAATAGGATGGATTACAAGCGGAAGTTTCAGCCCTGTTTTGGAAAGGGGAATTGCTCAGGGATACATTGACAGCAGATATGCGATTGTGGGAGAGCATGTTGAAATAGTGGATGAGAGAGGAAGGAAAGGAACAGCGAAAATAGAGGACTTCCCGCTGATAAATAGAAAATAGACTTTTTCAAGCTTTTTTGGGAAACCATGTCCCGTCCCTTTTAAACTTTTCCTACAATGAATTTATAATAGAGAACAATCGGTGTGAGTGGCAATGGTCACAAATTACACAGTTGATAACCTTGACAAATATGTAGGTCAAAAGGTAAAAGATCCCTACCAGAGGGTAATTGGATCACTGGCAAGCCTATACAGCGACATAGACGGGAATGTAAAGGCTGTGGAAGTTCTATTTGGCGACTCTTACTTCAAGACAGTCCAAGCTGATAGAATCCTAATTCAGAAAGACGAAATAGTGCTTCTTCCAGATTGGAAGTACTCAGCACTTAGAGTCATTGAAAGACTAGAAAGAGCAAGAAGAAGAGCCAAGGCCCTTGATGATCTCTATGCTAAAGGAGAGATAGCAAGAAGCGCTTATGAGGAATTCAAAGGGCAGGTCTCAAGAGATCTAGATTCGTTGAAGAAGGAGGCAAATGAAGCGAAGGAAATGATAAAGAAGAGGATTGGTGAGCTCGAGGACCAAATAGTGGAGATAGAGAAGGCCATAACAGCTCTGAAAATGAGCTACATTGCAGGAGAAATAGGAGAGAGAGGATACAAGCCAGCTGCTGATATATTGAGGCAGAACAAGGATAGAAACCTTGAAGAGAAAAACGAGGCAAAGAGAATACTCGATTTAATAGCAAAACTGGAAACACAGAACCTTGATATTGATGCGGTTCTGAAGGAAATATCTCCCTCAACCACCGAAGGAGTTCAAAAAGGAGCAGAGCAGCCAATAGTGGTGGAGCTTCACGAACAGCCTACTGCTCAGAGTGGAACAGCATAACATGAGGAGAAAACACAAAATCACCGTAGCAACAGCTCTCCCAAAAAGTGGGGAGGGGTCTAGGTGTTAGAATATGTCTTCAGTCATTGATAGAGGAGGGAAAAAGGGAATACTGTCCTGGTTCAGAGGACTGCTAGGTGCGGAGTCAGATAGGAGAGCTGACTGGGAGGAAATGCTTCAGGACATAATGGTTAGGTTGAAGAACGAGCAGGACAAGTTTGAAGAACTGGAATATAGAACAAAGAAGAGGATAGATGAGCTCTTTGCTAGGGCTGTTGATAATTTCAAGCTGATGAACTCTGCTACAAAGGAAGATGAGAGAGGCACCTATCAGAACCTAGGCAAGGTCTATGCGGAGGAAGTATATGAGCTGAGAAGCTTTCTGAAGGCAATCCGCTTCACAAAGATAAGCTTGGAAAGAGTAATTCAGAGGCTTCAAACTGTAAAAGACATTCACGACTTTCACGCAGTCCTGGGTCCTGTAGCAAACATGCTAAATGGAGTGAAAACAGAAATATCTTCAATATTCCCGAAAGCAGGTGAAACCCTAGATGAGATAAATAGGCTAATAACCGACATAATTGTAACAACAACTTCGGGAAACCAGTACAATGCAAGCCACAACTTCCTTCAGAATGAAGATGTTGAGAGCGTGATAAAAGAAGCCTGGAAGCAGGCTGAGAACAGCGTTGAGGCCGAACTTCCTGAGCCAGAGAAGCTCAGACCTCAAAATGCTTCCCAGCGGGCTCAGCAGAAACAAGTAGAGAAAAAAGCTGTACAAGTTCCAATACAGACAGTTCCATCAAATTCCAATGAAGAACTTGAGCAGTTGGTGCTTGAGGAAATAAAGAGAAGCGGGGGAAAAATTTTCGTCACAGAAATATCAGCGAAGCTTGGGATTGATAAGGAGAAAGTCTATGAAGTTCTTTACAATCTGAGTAAGAAGGGCAAAATCAAGATAGCCTCTCCGGGAAGAACACAATAATAATTTTTCGAGGTGATTTTTTTGGCTTTCCCATATTTACAGGAAATGGCAACTAGGTATGCCAGAGCAGCAGTAGCAGCTGATAAGGATGGAGACTATGATGCTGCCATTCAGAATTACAGGAAAGCCATAGAAATACTTACAAAAATAGTGAGAATGTATCCAGACAGTCCTCTCGTTTCCACTTATCTTGAAATGATAAAAAGCTATGAGAAAAGAATACAGCAGCTGCAGAATGATGCTGAAGCAGTTGGAGAATCCAGAACAAAGGGATCGGAAAAGAAGGATCTCTTAGAGGATATAGTTCTAGCGCAAAAACCAAACGTGAAGTTTGATGACATAGCAGATCTCAGGGATGCCAAGCAAGCCATAACAGAGGCAATTATATATCCAATAAAGAGGCCAGACCTCTTCCCACTTGGATGGCCAAGGGGGATCCTCCTCTTTGGACCTCCAGGATGCGGAAAAACCATGCTAGCGGCAGCAGTTGCCAATGAAGTAAATGGCTATTTTCTCTATGTAGATGCTGCCAACATAATGTCCAAGTGGCTTGGAGAAGCTGAGAAAAACGTCAGCAAGATTTTCAAGTTTGCAAGAGAAAAAAACGAGGAAGGATCTCCGGTAATAATATTCATCGATGAGATTGACGCATTGCTGGGAACATTCTCTGGAGAAATAGGCGGCGAAGTTAGAGTGAGAAATCAATTCTTGAAGGAAATGGATGGAATTCAAGATAAAGATAAGAAATTCCATATCTATGTAATAGGAGCGACGAATAAGCCATGGCAACTTGATGAAGCCTTCATAAGGAGATTCAACAAGAGAATATTCATACCACTTCCAGACAAGGAAGCTAGAATGCAGCTATTCAAGCTCTATACAAAGAATCTTCCTATTTCAAACGATATTGACTTCGACAAGCTGGTTGAGCAGACAGAAGGGTATACTGCAAGCGATATTAGAGATGTAATCCAAGCAGCTCATATGAGAGTAATAAGAGAGTTCTTCGAGAAGAATCTAGGAAACGGAGAACCGAGAGCTATAAACATGGAGGACTTCTTGGAAATATTGCGCATAAGGAAGCCCAGCGTTGATCCCCTCTATGTTAAGAGGTATGAAGCTTGGTTTGAGAAATTCAAGGCATTATAACACGGAGGAGATCCCCCCAAATATTTCAGCAAATCCCGTTGAAAAAATTTCCATGCGGATTTTTCAACTATTATACCTATTTCCTTTTATTGGAGCTAAGTGCTAAGCTGGGCTCTCTTTTGTTCTACTTGTCTCTGCTTATCCCAAGTCCTTACCCTATAAGCAGAAGGAAATTGTGCTCAGTTATGGTTCAAAAGGACTTAGGCATTGTTCATAGCAATACTCAGATACCCCAGAGAGGCTCATCGCCGAACTCACTCGGCATGACTCTCATCATCGTTTCTGAATATCATTTCAAACTTTTCCTTCTTTAAGCTTTTCCTATATGCCTCAAAGTGCCTTTCAGCAACCTTTCTAAGATCTGGTATATATATGAAATCCATTACTGTTCCACCTGCTCTATCGAGCTTCATTTGTCTGAAGATAGATGTAAACCTTCCTCCGAGCAGTGCATCCCCCATCATTGCCATACCTTGTGCTGCCTCCTTCGAAGCAAAGCTTCCCTCCAGTCTAGGCCTGGTGAAAACTATATTCAAACCAAGCTCTTTCTTCAGAAAAAGTGAGAGCTCTGGGTTGCTCCACCTTCCGCTTAAAACTACAGGCTCTGTTCCACTCCCTCCCAAATAGTGAATTCCAGCCTTAATTGTTTGAAGCATATTTTTTGCATATGCTCTGCAGATCTCTCCTCTAGACTGAAAAACCTCATACATTGGAATATTACCACACGTCTCAAAAAGTCCCCCCTTCCACACAGAATTCCTTTTCCATCTCTTCCCAGCCACCACAATCTCTAGGTCTAGGGGACCAGCTGTCAGGAATCCAGGACCCAAGGATGTTCCGCCAAGACCTCCATATATATATCCGTTCTTCACTCTGATTAGAGCATTGTAACCAAACCCGAGCTCGAGGAGGAAGAAATCATTAATGCCATTCTCCCCAAGGACCCCCCTTAAGTAATGGGAAGCGATAAATGTCGAAGCTAATTTATCAGCTGTTCCCAAATCTATTTTATTCACCTTGAAGGAAATTTCCACGGTGGAAAGCTGTTTAACTGAAGGGATATAGCAAGCTGGGGCTCCCTTTCTCCACAACTGAGTACCCAACTTATACAGAGCTCTGTAGACATTAAAGCCAAGATCATTCTGCTTCTTCATCAAGAGGTATAGCGGAGTGAGGAGAAGAATTTCAGAGAAGAATATCTTTGGATCCACAATATCATCGTTGCATACATAGGGGACTCCGTAGCCAGAAGGGCCAATAATTATATCAGCTTCCCCCTCCTCTCTCTTCAGCTCCTGAAGGAGAATTTCAGGATTTGAAGCTATTTGCTCCGTTTCCATGCTTTTTTCCCAAACAACCCTTCCATCACTGAGGAGAACTATGTCAAAGCTCTTTGTACCAGGATCTATTCCTAAGCTCTTCACCATCTATCATTACCTCCCCATATACATTGAATGGATGAATTGACTCGAAGCTCGTTACTCTAACAGATATCCAGTCAGCCTTCAAAGATATTGAACTTTTAGCAAGCTGCCATCCAATTTTCCTGGCAAGGTCCTCGGCGAAGAGAGGAGTATTTATTATCTTTTTTATAAGCCTTTCCTCCTCATCTCGGGATAGATATACTTGCAGCTTTCCTGAAAAAGACTGGCTAATCAGGTCAATTAGCTCCATAGCATTTTCTAGAGACATGCTGTTTTTGTGACTCTCTACTTTAACCTCTGCAAGTGCCCTCTGCATATGAGTAGGCGTTACATTCCAGTCAGTTTTTTCATAGAATTTGAATACCTCCTTTGCACATGGACATGATATGGTTCCCTTCATAGAAACAGCGAGATGCCACCTCTCTTCCCCTGTCCTCTTTCTAGTTACTCCCAAACGTATGGGGATCTCCTGTCCATCTTTTGGAACTGAAAAAATTATTTTGATCTCAGCTGAGTTTGAATCAGGATGAGACGATAGAGCTCTCGCAGCAATGCGGGAAAGGGCATTTTCTATCCTCATGCATTTTTCATCGAATGTCTCCAGCACATTAGAAACAAGCCTTGCAATGTGAACGCCCTTTTTGCTACCAGGGAGGGAGATCAGGACCGAGAGTCTTCCAGATACATCCAAGCACGAGCTATCCCATTCCAAGCTAATTGGTATATACAAACTCCTAATTCCAGCTCTGTTAATATCCAAAGGATAAGCAGGAGGGTCTTCATGAATATCTGGCGATGCCTGTTTAAAGCTCATCGCTCTTCACTTCCACAAAATTGTTCTTTCCCTCATATAGCCTAACCGTAATTTTTCCATCGATTTTCTTCCGCAAATCCTTCAATATAGAAAGGGCAATGTATTCTGTAGTAGCATGTGGATAGTCAATTAGCTTAATATCTGTCCTAAATAGGCCACTAAGTTGAGTTTTTGAGATGTGGGAAGCAGGAAGGATCAATTTGTGGTCATATTCGGAAAGAACTTCTCTAGCTGCCTTTTTCAGAGTGCTGAAATCCATAATCATTCCAGTTTCAGCATTAATTTCTCCCTCAACTTCCAGCTCCAGTTCGAATGTGTGACCATGGAGAGACTCGCACTTTCCATTCTCTGACAATGTATAGTGAGATGAATCAAAGGTAAGTCCCTTAATGCCTACTTTCATGCATCTCAGCCTCCCATGGAAATGGAGAACATTCAATTAAACCGGAGAGAGGTATTTCCACATTTTCTCCCTTGCATTTCAACCATTCAACTAGAAGCTTCCCTATCCAGAACTTCCTCATCCTAGTGCTTTTCGGAAAGCTATTCCTTGAGGGTAAAACAGTTTCTCCAATGGAATAAACGCGTACATTTCTGGCTCCAAAGAAGAGAGCAGCGAACACGGATCTATCACCATCTGTGAATCCACCAAAATTAAAAAAAGGAGGTTGGGGATCCCTCTGAGTTGTAAAGAGAACTTTGCCCTTCAGCCCTCTGAGCTTCTCAATGAAATTGGATGCAGCTTGAAAATTGTCTCCATGAATGTGTCCAACAATCAATGAAATTTTACTCATTAATCCTTCATCAATTCCTGAAATTCCATCGAAGTCTGTAACTAGCATATCTGGGGTTCTCCTAAGTTTTTTCACTGCTTTCCATAAAGCTGAATCTGCTACTACTAAGACCTCCCCCTCAATTCTCTCAATTATCTCCAGCTCAGGACCATTGCCAACTATCGCTACTTCCTTTCCCTCTATTAATTGAAAGCCGCGATTCAGTGCATCTAGATCATACTCTATCTTATTAGCAAGCATTTTTGCGGCAATGCTATCTTCTGAAAAATTGAGAGGGAGCTGATTAACAATCCAATTAAAAATTTTGCCATATTCCGAGCTTTCAAACAGATCTCTGCTTAGCATTATCTACACCGTAGACTATAGAGGGCTTCAGTGTTTGGGGATGATTTGCTCTAACAAGATCTAGCTTCCTCGAAGAAGTATTGAGTGGAAGCTCCTTGATTTTTTCCCTATTTCTTTGGGCAATTGTAACGAAATCCCTAAGTGCTTCCACATACATTTTAACGGTTTCAGCAGATTCTGTTTCTGTGAACTCGAACATCATCGCTTCATCCACAATTAATGGAAAGTATATAGTTGGGGCATGAAGTCCCCTGTCAAGAAGGAACTTTGCAGCATCATCTGCTGTCGCTCCTATCTCCTCTGCCAGGCGCTTCAAGGATATAACTGCTTCATGCTTCCTAAATCTATTGGGATCATAGGGTAGCTCAATGATGTTCAGTTCTTTGAGGAGAGAGAGGAAATAATTAGTGTTCAATGAAGAATGCACAGCAACTTTCCATATATCCTCTCCATAAGCTAGAATGAAAGCATATGCATAGATCATGCCCGGTATATTTCCCAAGGTGCTCAATACATTCCCAATGCTTTTCTCTGGAGTCCTCCACACAAATTCTCCATTCTCCTCTTCAATTAAATAGCCTGGAAGATATTTTGCCAGCTCACCTTTAGCACAAACAGCCCCAGCTCCAGGTCCACCGCCACCATGGGGTGAACCAAAAGTCTTATGAAGATTCAAATGGACAATGTCAAAACCCATATCTCCTGGTCTAGCTATTCCAATTATCCCATTCAAGTTAGCACCATCGTAATAAAGAAGACCTCCTGAGCTGTGAACTATGCTTGATATTTCCTTTATTTCCTCCTCAAACAAGCCAAGGGTGTTGGGATTAGTCAGCATGAGACCAGCAGTTTTCCTTCCTGCTGCATTCCTAAGAGCATTGACATCCACATTTCCCCTCTCATTTGTCTGTATTCTCACAACTTTGAACCCACCCATTGCCGAGCTGGCAGGATTGCTTCCATGCGCACTATCAGGCACTATCATCTCATCTCTAAGCTCATCTTTTCTATCTCGATGATATGCTTTTATCATGAGAACTCCGCTGAGCTCTCCAGAAGCTCCAGCAGGTGGCTGAAGGCTGCATGCATCCATTCCTGTTATTTCCTTGAACCACTCCTGAAGCTCATAGATAATCCTCAGCAAACCTCTCGCTCCCCCCGCTAAGAGAAGAGAGGGATGCATGTTTCTCAGCTTGCTGGACTGAAGGATCCTGGCAGCTATTTTTGGATTATATTTCATTGTACATGAACCTAGAGGAACCGGTCCAACATCAATTCCGTAGGATATCTGACTCAGCCTAGTAAAGTGCCTGACAACCTCCAACTCGCTCAAGTTGGGAAGCGCTAGCTCTTTTCTCCTAAGAGATTCAGGTAATAGCTCTATTTCTTCCTTCTCTCTCTCAATTCTATATTCAAATAAGAGCTTTTCATCCCATTTAGCCTGCCTAAATACCATTTGATAGCACCTCCCTCAGAGATGCTCCAAAAATTTCTATATCCTCTCTCTCATGAACTTCTGTAGCACATGATATTCCTCCTTGAACAGTCATTGAGAAGGGAATTATTGATCTTTCTTTTACCATTCTCATGAAGATTTTCTTGCTATCTTTTCCAGAAGGAAAACGAAATGCTATATTTTTGTAGTGCAGTGCCCTCGGATGAATGATTTCTAAACCGTTCTCGCTCAGCTTTTTCTTCAGTTCTTCTGTTAATTCCAGTATCTTTGAGCCCTCCTTTCTCAATCCCCTTGATCCTTTTAGAGCAAGGCTTACCAGTGCAGCTATTGCATTCAATGAAGCACCAGTTGTTATATTCGAAGTTGCCTTCTCTCTTCTTATATGTTGCTCCCTGCTCTGGAGAATCATAGCATAGCCTATATTTCCATCAGCATCAACGGTCTCGCCAATCAGTCTTCCTGGTAGATTTCTCAGCAGCTCTCTATCGTTCCTAATTCCCAATATTCCAAGTAGCATGCCTCCCCCATACAATGGAAGGCCCAGCGATTGCCCCTCTCCAACAACAATGTCTACTCCAAGGTCTCCTGGAGGAGCGAGGATGCCTAGGGATGAAGGGTCTGAGAATGCAATTGCAATTGAGTTGGCATTATGCGCTTCCTGAATTATCTCAGCAGTTGTTTTTCTCACTTCTCCAGTATTTGAGGGATAATCAACAATTACTCCTGCACCTTTTTCATTCCTTATTTTCGATAATTCCTCAGAGTTTATCTCTCCTGTCTCTTCATCAAACGAGTATTCTACATAGGAAATTTCGTGACCTTGAAAATATGTTTTCAGGACGCTCTTGTATTCTTCAAAAAGGGTGCTGGGAACCAAGATTTTTTTGTTCTTCTTCACCCTGACAGACATTAGCGATGCCTCTGCCAAAGCTGTGGCCCCGTCATACATGCCCGCATTTACTATCTCGACACCATAAAGTACTGCCATAGCGCTTTGATATTCAAAAAGCATCTTGAGAAGCCCTTGAGAAACCTCTGGCTGATATGGAGTATAAGCCGTTAGAATCTCTCCTCTTGATATTATGGCATCAACTACTGGATGAGTGTAGTGAGGAGCAACAGGTCCCCCAGCAAAAATCCTGTATAGTGGGATATCCTCAACATCCATTAGAGAAGAAGCCATTTCCCTCTCAATGCTAATTGAAGATAGAGGGATCCCCCTCCCTACTTTGAGCTTTCTGTTGAGGAGAAATTCCCTTGGAATATCGGAAAACAACTCCATTGGATCATTTATTCCTATTGTTTTGAGCATTTCTTCAATAATCTTTTCATCGTCATTGGGTATCCATGGATGAGCGGATCTCAAATTTTTCCCCCCATTCGGAGCAAATATCACATGATAAAAAATCAAGGACAAGCCATAATAAATAAACCATAGAAACAATTTTTGATATTCGAGAGATGGTGAGGATGTCAAGAATTAGCTGGAAGGACGTATTAGCAATATTACTCATAGTATCGATAGCTCTATTGCTCAAGCCAGCCCTCTCAGCTGTTTCAGGAACAACTACACCTATAGCTGTAGTAAAGGGAAACAGCATGCTGCCTCTCTTGCGGGAAGGAGACATCGTATTTCTGCATCACGTTCCGCCGCAAGATATAGCAGTCGGCGAAGTAGTTGTCTATCAAAGTATTTATGGAGGATACATCATACACAGGGTCGTCAGCATCATTCAGACTCCAACTGGCATATTTTATGTCACAAAGGGAGATAACAACCCCTCCGATGACAGCTTACTGGGGCAGTTCGTGGATGGTCCGGGAATACCTTATGATAGAATAGTGGGGGTAGTCTGGTCTCCATTCAACAAAACATTTGTCATCCCTCTGATAGGGATAATTTCCATTGTTATATGAATTATTGAAACAAGCTAGGAACATGTAATCACTGTTTAAAATCCTTTTTCACATTATATTCTGTCAAGAGTGATGGGTTTGCGAAAATTTGTATTTGTAACCGGAGGAGTGATGTCTGGTATAGGAAAGGGAATAACAACAGCCAGCTTAGCAATGCTCGTCTCGAGGATGGGCTACTCCGTTACGGTTATCAAGATAGATCCATATCTCAATGTTGATGCGGGAACTATGAATCCCTATATGCATGGAGAAGTCTTTGTCACGGAGGATGGTGGAGAAACAGACCTTGATCTAGGTCACTATGAGAGATTCCTTGGCAAGAATTTGAGCAAGGAGAACAACATAACTACTGGGAAGATTTATGGAAGCGTAATAGAGAAAGAAAGGAGAGGGGATTATCTGGGTCAGACAGTTCAGATAATTCCTCACATTACCGATGAAATAAAGGGCCAAATTCTGAAAGTCAGTGAAAAAGAAGGGAGTGATGTAACCTTCATAGAAATTGGGGGAACAGTTGGAGACATAGAGAGCCTGCCATTTTTGGAAGCGGCAAGGCAGATGATGATAGACTATGGAAGAGAAAATGTCGCTTATATTCACACTGCTTACCTTCCAGTGCTTCCAACGACTAATGAAATAAAGACGAAGCCTCTTCAGCACAGTGTAAATGAATTGAGGAGAATAGGAATACAGCCTGATATGATAGTAGGAAGGAGCACCATTAAGCTACCCACTGATATAAAGAAGAAGATCTCTCTCTTCACAAATGTTCCAGAAAAGGGTATAATAAGCGCCCACGATGCCGATGTGGTTTATGAGGTTCCTTTGATCATGAATGAGCAGGGAGCGAGCAAGTACTTGGTTGAAAGATTAATGATTCCATATAGAGAACCAGTGCTTGATGATTGGAAGGACTTCGTGGAAAAGCTGAAGGGCCTAGAAGGGGAAGTAAAAATTGGAATGGTAGGCAAGTACACTGCTTTGCATGACAGCTATTTGAGCATAAAAGAAGCGATCATTCATTCTTCTGTTCTTGTCGGAAAGAGAGTTAATCTCAAGTGGATAGAAGCAACAGAGCTTGAGGAAGGGAAGGTGAAGGTTGAAGAAGCTCTTTCCAACCTATCGGGAGCTGTGATCCTTCCAGGATTTGGAAAGAGAGGAAGCGAGGGAAAAATAGCAGCAATAAAATACATTAGAGAGAATAACATCCCCATGCTTGGAATCTGCTTTGGCCTGCAGCTCTCAGTAGTGGAGTTTGCAAGGAATGTTCTTGGCCTTCAATCGGCCAACAGTACTGAACTTGAACCAAACACACCCCATCCAGTCGTTTCCTTATTGGAAGAGCAGAAGAAGGTGGAAATGCTTGGAGGAACAATGAGACTGGGAAGCTATCCAATATTGTTGGAAAAGGGGACAATGGCTTATTCAATTTATAAAAATGAAACGATTTATGAGAGGCACAGACACAGATATGAAGTAAATCCTAGATATATAGAAAAATTGGAAAGTGCTGGGCTAAAAATATCAGGATGGAGCAAGGAAGGAAAAAGAGCGGAAATAATAGAGTACAGGAAAAACAAATTCTATTTTGCTACTCAATTTCATCCAGAATTCAAAAGCAATCCGCTTCATCCATCGCCACCTTTTGTGGAGTTCTTGAAAGCAGCAGCATCCTCTACATGAAAATATATCCTACTCCTCTCTTTGTTTCATCTAAACATGTATCCTATCAATTTCCATTAATTTATAAACCGCATCATTTAAAGGGTGTTCTAGCATAGAGATTAATGAAATGACAGGTGTGATGGGATGCCTTCTAGAGGAAAAAACAATTCTCCTACATATAAAATCGAGAACATTGTAGCCACTGTAAGCATAGATCAAAAACTTGATCTTCACGAAATTGAGCGTAGAGTGCCTCGCGTAGAGTACAATCCAGACCAATTTCCTGGTTTAGTATTCAGACTAGAGAGGCCAAAGATAACAGCACTGATATTCAAGTCTGGAAAAATGGTTGTGACAGGCTCCAAGAGCACAGCAGAGCTTATAAATTCAGTGAAGAGAATCATAAAGACCTTTGCTAACCATGGAATAAACATCTCCCATCAAGCACAAGTTCAAATACAGAATATTGTAGCCTCAGGTAATCTTGGGGTTGGAGTTAACCTGGAAGAAGCAGCCTACAAGCTCGAAAACATAATGTATGAACCAGAGCAGTTTCCTGGGCTCATCTATAGAATGACCAATCCATACGTCGTTCTCCTGATCTTCAGCAGTGGAAAAATGGTTATAACTGGAGCCAAAAGGGAAGAAGAAGTTGAGATGGCTGTTAGGAACATCTATAAAACGCTCTCCGATTTGGATTGTTTAGTTGAAGATATAGAAGGGGAAAAAACAGAGGAGTTCTTTTAAAGATCTGAATCGCAAATTATTTTAACTTAAATCCTTTAGAAAGAGCTTAGAGGGCCCGTGGCTCAGCCTGGTAGAGCGGCGGAGGCCGGAGCCCGATACCCCTTTCCCCTTTTTCACAATGGCCACCTTGGGAACTAAAAAATTGCTTAATCCCTTCAATGGCTAAGTCATGAGCGAAAATTATATAATCTGGGTAGCTTATCCAGATCCATCGGGGTATCGGGCGAAGTCCGCCGAGGCTCTTAACCCGTAGGTCCCGGGTTCAAATCCCGGCGGGCCCGCCACAGAAATTGAGAGAAGGGCTCTTGGGGGATCATCCCCCAATCTGTTTTCAGCTTACCAATGAGTAAATGAGATCTTCAAGAGCCTCAAAATCTTGAGACCTCCTGTTTCTAGGCCTAGGCAGATCCACCTTGATCTCCTTTGAGATTCTGCTCGGCCTTGGAGTTAGTATAACTATTCTATCTGCTAGAAATATGGCCTCGTCTACAGAGTGAGTTACCATTACTATCGCTTTTAGAGGTGTAATTCCGGACAACCAAATGTCCAATATTTCAGCCCTCAGCGTCTCAGCAGTTAAGGGATCTAGGTTTGAAAAGGGCTCATCCATTAGGAGAATTTCTGGCTGGATGGCAAGTGCTCTAGCAAAGTTTACTCTCTGTCTCATCCCCCCACTTAGCTCGTGGGGATAAAGATATTCAGAACCAGATAGTCCAACTAGAGAAATATACCTGCGGGCCGTTTCAGTAGCTCTTTCTCTATCCAGCCCCAAGTTCTTGAGAGGAAGTGCGACATTTTCTAGAACATTCATCCAAGGAAGAAGAGAGGGGAACTGAAAGACGAAACCCATTTTTGGCATTCTCCCCTCATTATATATTATCTCTCCACCACTGTAATTCTCCACTCCTGCTATGATTCTGAGCAATGTTGACTTTCCACAACCGGAAGGACCAAGAATTACAAGAAATTCTTTCTTGATATCCATCGTGATATCATCGATTACCTTTACTTTACCGTTCTCCGAAACGTACTCTTTTGAAATTTTTCTCAGAGATATCAATATTTGTTCCATGTTTATCATACCTCAGTCAACAACATGGTACTTCTTTCTTCCATATGAATACAGCCATGCCCAAAATGTCCTGTTGAAAACAACTATAAAAAACGTCAATGTCAGTACATAGATCGCTAGAGACGTCGTATCTCCGGATACGGTAGATGAAGAAATTAGGTAGCCTATTCCAAAGAAAGAGATGACTTGTGTTCCCAAATAAGCGTATTCGGCAACGATAGTCGCATTCCATGCACCCCCCCAGGCAGAAGACATTCCAGACAGAACGTAGGGAGTTAGCATAGGAACAAAGATTCTAAAGAACTTATAGCGCCCTTTTATTCTATAAATTTTGGCCATTTCCATAATATTTTTTTCCATCGGCCCTATCCCAGTAAGTGCTATATTGAAGAAAATGTACCAAATTGCTCCCTGAAATATTATGAACAGAGAAACAAGCACTGGAGGAAAACCTCTTAGGATGAGAGCTACAAAAATAGGCCACCAGAGAGAAGCAGGAACTGATGAGAGGAATTCACCTGAGAGAATGAAGAGCTTTCGAAACAGCTTTTTTCTCTCATAAAGAAGATATGAGAGAAACATCACAGATATAGTTCCGATGCCAAGAACAATAGCCACCCTTAATAGTGAGATGGAAACCCCTTCAAGCGCGCTGATCAAAACCAAGCTAATTTTCTCAGAGCTCATCGAAAATGTAATTTTGCCGGATATTCTCTGCATGAAGAAAACTGCGGCAATAAGAAGGATAGAGATGAGAGATATTTTCAACCAGTTTCTGACTTTTCTTGATAATGCATATTCTTTTCTTGAGATCGCAGCCAATCTTATTATCAAAGCATCGCTTACTGAGCTCCAGAATTTCGTAGAGCTCCTCCAAAAAATTCTGAATGGAGCTCCTATCATAGGCATTACATTTTCTTCTGAAGAAGTTTGAGTTACTATTGAATAAAAAGGATTCCATATAAATACATATACTCCTATTGAGAGAATCACTATTGAGAGAATGCCAAGGGCTATTTGCTCAGCATTACCTGCCTCCAACCCAAGCTGGATATATGTGCCAATTCCCTCAAGCATATAGTTAGTTGAACCCATAGTTATTATTTCAGAGGATACAAGGAAGAAAAGTCCCCCAGCCCACGAGATTATTGAATTCTTCGCTATCGCAGGGACTGATGCGGGAATATATATCTTCAGCAGTCTGGCGAGAAAGCTTAATTTGTAGATTTTTGCTACCTCAAGCACATATGATGGTATGAATTTTACGTTTGCATAGACCCCAAGTATCAGGTTCCAGGCTTGACTAGTAAATATCAGAAATATAGAGGCCAGTTGTATCCCATACTGCTCTGGTAGCGCTCTCACCATAATGTCTATAACTATCGGAAAGAAGCCAAGAATAGGAACCGATTGCAAAACATCTATCACTGGATATAAAATTTTTTCTACCTTTTCATTTCTTCCCATAGCTATTCCAGCAGCTAATGCAACTAGAACAGATAGAAGATAAGCAAGAAACATCCTCAGCATGCTAGCAGCCAGAGCAGCAACAAGTTCCAAATTATCACCACTTTGTTTAGAAAAACTTAATAGAGATGATTATATTTTTTATTCAAGGGAGGATGAAAATATAAATTGAGCGAGCACAGGGAATATGTTCTCCCAGTATCACCGAAATGCATCAGCCTTGACCATGTAGTAGGTCTTATAGAAACCATATATAGCCTTGGAGGAAAGGCTGATGCTTCCTTCATAAATGATGTAACTGATGCTGATATAGACGTTCTAACCCACGCTATAGATCTCTCAGAAATATTTGGCTTAATAAAATACAAAGATGGAGATATTGTACTAACCGATCTAGGTTTGAAAGCCTCAAGAACTCACCTGAGAGAGCTGAAGAAAATATTGAGAGAGAAGTCTGTCGGAATTCATCCCATCGTAGATATAATGCAGAAGGCGAGAGAAAGTGAAGATAGGTCAATAAATGAGGAAGAGATATATGCGATACTAGAAAAATATTACAGTGAGAACGAGCTGTCCAAGGCAATAAGATGTGTTCTACAATGGATCTACTATCTCGAGCTTGGTACATGGGATTATGAGGAGGGAAGCCTGATATTAAAAGAATAATCTCCTCAAAAAACAGTAGAGTTTCCTTTACAGATAAATTACTATCTTCTTTATGTTGCTCACCGTTATCTTCTTTACTCCTCTTTGCCCCGGCTTGTAAGCTGTTTTGAGTAGACCAGCCTCTTCCAGCTTCTTTATCTGGGCACTTGCATTAGCTTTGCTTTGCTTAATGAGCTCGGCAATCTCTCCCACATCAGACTCATGTTCCTTTATGTACTTCAATATATACAGTCTTGTAGAATTTGCCAGTGCAGAAGCAACTCTAACAATATATTCATCTCCGTTGACATATAGAGTGCCATCCATTTCAATTATACCAGTCTTTCCAACAATCTCCTCTTCTTCTTTAGTTTTTTTAACTTCCACATTAATCACCTTATTTAAATTAATATTCTAAAATGTTGTTTATTAATCTTATCTTTTTATTTGTAAATATATTGGATAATACTCAATATCATGGGATTATTCGCTTATAGTATGAAAGTAAAATGCCATTGAGAAACTTTAAAAATATAATATAATTATAAATAAATATAATAAGTATCGTAAGTTGTGAAGCAGAATAAATCAATTGAGCAATGCACTTTCATTTCTGAAAACAATATTCTTTGCAGAAAAGAAAATTACCACGAATTATTTCAAATATATTTCAAATATCAACTTACTTACTACAAGTTATTTTTAATATGTTATTCTCACCAAATCATTGAGGGAACAAACGACTCAATCTTGTGGAGAAGGGAGTGGTGCTGCATTTGAAACTTGGCGAGATCTACAGAAAGGTTCCGCAGAGGGCATTTGGTATACTCTCTCTGGTTGAATCTCTTCTTCCAAAATATGAATATGTTCCACAGGAATTGATCTCGTCTAGGATTAGGCTTAATCCAAGTGAGCTCGAGAGACTGCTCGAACTTCTTGTCTCCCTCTCCCTACTCCAGAGAAGGATTGGTAAAAGCGTTGGATATAGACTCACATATCTTGGACTTAATATCCTCTCTTTAAGGGGGCTAGTGAATAGAGGGATAATTGGAGCAATTGGTGACAAGATAGGAGTTGGAAAAGAGAGCGAAATATATGAGGCTCTTTCTCCTGCTCAGACAAGGCTTTCCATAAAATTTCATATGGTTGGAAGGGATAGCTTCAAGCAATTTGTGAGGGTCAGAGGATTTGCTGCTGGAACAGGGTTTTCCAACTGGCTCCTAAAATCGAAACTCAATGCTATGAGGGAATATAGAGCGATTACGAGACTCTCGCAGTATACTGATGGAGTTTTGCGACCTTTTGGGTTTAATAAGAATGCAGTTGTAACAGAATTTGTTGAAGGAATAGAGCTCTATAAAGCCCCGTCATTATCAGATCCTCGAAGAGCATTTGAGGAGATAATTAGAATCATAGAGTTATCTTACTCTTGTGCAGGAATAGTTCATGGTGATCTGAGCGAATATAATGTTCTCGTCAGGATGCCTGATGAGAAACCTATCATAATTGATTGGCCTCAATATATTGAGAAAAACCATCATAGTGCCTCTGAATTGCTCAGGAGGGATGTGTGCTACATATCTAGATATTTTAAGAAGAAATTTGGACTAACAGAAGATTGTAGCATGCTATATGAAAGAATTTTAAACGCAAGTTCAGAAAATATTTGCAGAGAGATCTCTCACTAAAATAAAGGGAAATGGAAATCATGAAACTTCTAGAAAACGAGAAAGAGTCCCCCAAGCTATCCGAAGAAAACGTCAACAAGTGCTATTTAGGATTAGATTTGTTCAAATATGAGGAAGGAAGAAGGACCTTCTCGATTGTATTGCTTTGCAATGGGAAAGTAGTTGCAAAGTACGATGATGTAGGACTGGAAAAGGTTGTGAGACTAAGCTGGGAATGGAACGTTTCAAAAATTGCGATAGATAGTATTACAGAATTAGGCGAAGGAAAGACAGAAATTGGAAGGTTTGTTTCTCTTCTTCCTGAAAAGACAGAGATCTTTCAGATAAATTTATCAGACAATCAGGAAAGGGATCTAAGGGAAATGCTCCGCAGCCAAGGGTTCTCTACTGGACAGCTCACCCCATCGAAAACAGCATATTATCTAGCCCTTCTGGCTTCATATGGATTTGGGAAGGAGGCTGTAAAGAAGGAAGTCACGACAAAAATAATTGTCAGAAAGAACAGAAACCTTGGTCCAGGTGGAATGAGTAGCAACAGATACAGAAGAAAAGTCAGAACAGCAATACTTCAAATAGTCAATTCAATAAAAGATCTGCTAGATAGTGGAGGCTTCGATTACGATCTGCTTTATAGAAAGTCTGGCGGCGGATTGGATGGAGCAACTTTTACAGTTTTTGCCTCAAGAGAGTCCCTCGAGAGTCTAATCAAGCCTAAAACAGGAACAAGCGTTAGCATAGAGATAAGGCCAGAGTACAAGATCAAGCTCTCTTTTGAAGAAAGCCCGATGGAAAGCAAGCCTTTAATTGTTGGAATAGATCCTGGAATGACATATGGCATCGCAATTCTTGACATTGATGGAAAGATAATCTATGCAGGATCATGGCACAAAATGAGCAGACTTGACGCAGTAGAATTCATAGAGAAATATGGAAAACCAATAGTTGTTGCAACCGATGTATTTCCTGTTCCCAACAGTGTTAAGAAGATAGCATCACAGTTTGGATCAGAAATATTTGTTCCAGAAAAAATTCTCAGCGTAGAAGAAAAAAGAACCATGGTGGAAGAAGCTAGAAAAATTGGAGAAATAGAGAACGTCGATGCACACACAAGGGATGCTCTGGCCGCAGCTTATGCTGCCTATAAGGCTCTATCGAGAAAACTAGCTGAAGTAAATACATATCTTCAAAAAACAGGGTTGAACCTACCCGCTGATAGAATAAAGAGAAGAATTATTGAGGGTGCTTCTTTAGCAGATGCTGTCGAGGCGGAACTAAGAACGTATTTGAGCTCAGTAAACAAGACCATAAGATTGATTTCGTATCCAGAAACTAAAAGAGGAGAACAAAAGGAGAGAAAGGAAATTGAATCAATGGAAGTCATACGAAAGGAAAACTTTCTCCTGAGAAAAAAGATCGAGGAGTTGGAGAATGAGCTTGAAAGAAGAGAAAAAGAGCTGTCTCTATACAAAAAAGGCGTCCTTCAGCTGAGCAAGGAGGATTACTATGCTAGAGAGATACATAGGCTCAGAGAATCCATAGCAGAGATGGAAAAGGCTCTGAAAAAAAGAGAATCTGAACTGGAATCAAAGCTTGAAGAGATTAATAGGATAAGCTCCATGCTGAATAGAGTAATAAATGGAGAGATGGTCATCGTTCCAACAATTTCCAGTCTAACCAAAGCTAATTTAGGAGCTCTGAAAAGCATAAGGAAAAAAATAATCTACGTAGAAAATCCGGATTCCTATCAGAGAGATGCAATAATTGACCTCGTTAAGGAAGATCCTCTAGCTGTGGCAATACCCGGACCACTATCTGATAGAGGATTGATATCTATTCTCGAGAGCTTCGGGATTCCCGTTCTAAGTTTGTCCGATTTCGAATCTTCAAGATTCAATAACATCATCTTCATGAGCTCAGAGGCAGAGAAAGAGGCTATAAAAAGGAAGGAAGAGCTGAGAAAAGCTATCAGGAGTGAAGAAAAAGAGAAAATAATATCGCTTATTGAGAAGTACAAAGAAGAGAGAGCTAAAACCTCTTCCCTCAAAAAATAACCTTAGAAGAGGGTAATTTTTCTATTGAGGATCAATTCCGTGTATCTCCTGATGTTCGAGAGCTCTTCATCGACAATAGATTTAGCTGTTTCCCTCATATCACTTGTTATGTTGCCCCTTATAGGGGTGAGTTTTATTGATGCTGCCAGCGGTTCATCGATGGGCCTTCCTATCTGAGATAATATTTGTATGCTCACATGAATTTCCGATTCTAGTTCTTCATAGATTCTCCTGCTTGCCACAAATGCGAGCACATTATAAATCTTTCCAACATGGTTGATCGGGTTCTTCCCTGCCGTTGCTTCAAGGCTCATGGGCCTCATTGGTGTTATGAGGCCATTGGCCCTGTTTCCCCTTCCAGTGGCGCCATCATCTCCGTGCTCCGCGCTGGTACCTGTAACAGTCAGATAAAACTTTCCCTTCTCTGGAAGATCCCCTGTATTGAAGTGTATTCTCACATTGAATGCTGGTGCCAATTCAGAGGAGAGAGCCTCTACTTCCTCTTTAACTTTCCTCTTAACTTCTAGGTATTCATCTGGAGACTTAACCAGACTGCTTATAATAGCTCCAGCAATCGTTAAATCTATCTCGTTCTTTCTTCTGAGACCCATTACTTTTATATCTTCACCAAGTTCAGGGATTTTTCTCTTTGCTTCTTTACTGTTCAGATACCTTTCAGTATTTAGAACCAAATTTTCCAATGTAGTGAGAGGATAGAATCCAACGCCGAAGCTAGTATCATTGGACAGTATTTTTTCCTCATAATCAAAAATTCCCCTTAAATCTTCTGAGCCCTTCCCTATCTTGTAGTCGACTATAACATGCTCCTCAGGATTCAGGTATCTCATGTTCTTGGCTATCCAGTTCTTCACAGCCTTCACAATGATTGTTCCTACAGGTATTTCTTCTACCGCTCCCCCCACATTTACATAAGTTGTAGCTCTTCCAGAAACAATTATGTATATCGGCTGATTGACTTTTCCTCCTCCAAATTTTGGTGAAGCTTGTCCGCCAACCAACAGAACTTTGTCAAGATTATGATGTAGGACTCTCCCATAATTTTTTATATAATATTCCGAGAGAGCAAGGCTCGCTTCTTCCGAAGCTGAATCTGCAATGTAATCAGGATGTCCAACACCTTTTCTCTCCACAAGCTCTATCTCCATGCTTTCAGGAATTTGCCAGTTTACTTCCTCAACGAATATGTTTCTCATCATGATGGCTCACCAAAATCCTTGAAACTTAGTTATCGGATTTAAAAGAAAATAATTTAAATATTTCCCCCCTCCCCCATCTTCAGAATAGAAAAGCGAAGCTACTTCCCTTTCAAATAAAAACCTATGAAGCCATCAGCCAGACACAAATGAAAGCTCAATACTTCTTATAATCGAGACTGATGAAGAGAATTTGGCTACCTCTTATGAGAATGGTCCCATATTTTGCTTTTGGCTCCTCGCTCCTCTCCTTGACCTCAGTACAATTCTTCAATATAACATTCATAGTAGCATCGCTGAAATCTAGCTCTCCTATGAATTCTCCACCGTCTTTCAGCTTTACAAGAACGTTATTTCCTCTTGCTTCTTGTAAGTATTTTAGAGGTAACTGCAATTTTGAAGACATCAGTTTAAGCACCCTCTGTAGCGTTTCGTTATTTATTCATACACAGTATTAAGTTTTATTATTTCTAAGATTTATTAACTTAAGGGGGTTCATCTTCAAAAAAACATATAAAAACTTATACAGTCACAATGTCCTTTTTCTCCTATACATTTACAATTTCTTATTTTCTAGATGTAAAGAATGAAAGCTTGCTAATTTTCTACTGTATGCTCAGCTGTTTTTATCATTTTGACGTTCTAATAATTATTCTGCAATTCTTTCAAAATACTCGTGCTTTTATGAATAAACTTTTTTACATTTTTAAAAAACTGCAAAAATTACTCCAAGAAGTGAGGTTTTACATTTGATTTCCTCTTTATACTAGAGAACGAGGCTTTCATTTGTAAAGCTCTCTCCTCATGGACTCTAGAGGCTTTCTCTCCACTCCAACAAAGCCAGCAACATCATTTATGCTCACTCCAGCATCTTTTCCTATCATCATGAGCTCACGCAGTCTGGATTCATATCCTTTCTCGCGCGCAAAGTGGTGATCAATAATTGCTGAATTGAAGCAGGCAGAAGAGATCATTTTCTCCAGATTCATCATTCCTGCTCTAATATTTTCTTGCTTTAGAGAAGAGCTTTCAAAGTAATTTGGAGGACCGCTTATGTACAAAAGGTTTGGCTTAAGACTGCATATGCTGTTCAGAGCATTTGGATCAACAGGACCTTGGGAATCTGAAGCAAAATAATATCTGAAATCACCATCGTCTATGACCACAGCAATAATTTTCCCAAGAGGGGTTCCAATCTCTCCATGCCAGAATGGGCCCTCAATTGAAATTTTTAAATCCTCAACAGAGAGCTTTCCACTGTTCACTGCTAAATATTTTATTCCTCTGCTTTCCAGCTCCTTCTGGAAGAGAGATGCTCTCAGCTTTTGACTTCTATTGATTTCTATGCTCGGGTGCTTCATTATGACTGTTTTACCAATTAAGGCATCCAGAATATCTTTTCTCTGCGGATAGTGGTCTCTGTGATAGTGAGTTATAACCACTACGCTCGAATCATTTATTTCCTTTTTTATTAACTCGAGACTCTGCTCGAGAGCATGGAGCTCAATTGGATGTGGAGGAAGACCATATCTTCTAGGAGCCAATGCTGCTCCTGGATCAATTGCTATTTTTGTGCCGCTTTCAGTCAACAAAAAATTTGCCATAGATCTGACTCCAAGACTATCTGATGCTGGGAAGAGGAGCTTAGTTCTGCCCATGAGCGTTCCCAGAAGAATATCAATTTTATTTTACATAATACTAATTATTGTCTCCGATTATTATTTTTGCCACAAGCTTATCATATTAAAATGTATGAACAAGAAGGAAAAATGAAAGGATGGAAGCTTGAATCCCCGGGAAATAATGAAAAAATATGATTCAACAGCTATTGGATACGATGATCTCTACCAAGAGGAACAGAGCTTGAAGTATTTGGCTTCATGGAAGTTTCTCCAAAATTTCGAGGGCAACTTCATAGATATCGGTTGTGGTACTCTCCTCCTAGAAAGATTTCTCCACGCATATGGTATTGTTAGGAGACTCAATTATATTGTTGGTTTAGACATCAGTGAAAAAATGCTTATGGTAGGTTTATCGAAGATCTCCTCGTTTTTGGAGCTACTAAACAAAACGGATCTAGTCAGAGGAGATGCCTCCAGACTTCCCTTTAGAGATGAATCATTCGACTACGGTACCTCCTTCACTGTTTTTACACTTTTACCATCGGAGAATATTGGGATATTGGAAATGGAAAGAATCCTGAGAAAAGGCGGAATATACTCTTTATTGAAGAAGAGACAGCAGTGGAAATGGAAAAGAGAACATGAAGTTATTGCAGAAACCGATAAGGACATTATATACAAAATTGAAAAGTCATACTTAAATGAGGACTTGAAGCATGTCAACTCAAATGAAAAAATCAATGACAGCAGTTGATTTGAAAGCCTTGGTCGAGGAAATAAAAAATATAGTAGTAGGAGAAAGAGTTCAAAACATATATTATCTTTCCACAGAGGGCATTCTCCTTTTTAAAATGAAGATCGGAGATTACAGGTATCTCGTAATGGAGCCTGGCAAAAGAGTTCATCTCACAAAATTTTCAATTGATGTTCCAGAATCTCCCGGTTTACTGGCTATGTCTTTCAGGAAGCATCTGAGGGATCAGCAAGTAGATGATATAGCTCAGATCGGCTTCGACAGAATCCTTAAGGTAACTTTTAGGAACGGAGCCTCAATTTATATTGAAATACTTCCCAGAGGAGAGATAGTCCTAACAGATGAGCACAATAACATATTACATTCAACAGGATTCAAGAAGATGAAAGATAGGGAAATAAGAAGAGGTATACAGTACGTTCTTCCCCCACATGTTGAAAGACTCCCCTCAATTGAGGAATGCATTTCCCTTTTGGAAAAAAAGGAAATTCAGGGAATCTCCAGGGTGCTTGGAATACCTCCAGAGGTCCTAAATGAAGCATTGAAGAGAGGAAGCGGCGTTCCGCAGATTGTGTGCCAGGAAATTGAAAAAATCTTGGAGGATTCTGGAAAGCTTGGAGGATTCATTGTTTTTAGAAATGAACTTCCTATCAGCTTTCATCCATATAATCCAACTGCTATTGAGAAAGAGGATAAAGTGAAATTCTTCGATAAATTCAACGATGCAGTGGATGAATTTTTCTATAAAATATTGTCGCTTTCATCTCTGAAGACGATCAGCGATGAGGAGAGAAGGCTGTCCCTGAAAGTTCAAGAAATAGCTTCCGAAATTGAAAAATATGAAAAGGAAGCCTCTGAGCTTTACCTATCTGCTCAAAAAATTCTGGAAAATTTACAAAAGCTTAGGGAGCTTCAGAAATGTGTTATGGATGCGAGAGAGGAGTTCGGCTGGGAAAAAGTGAAGGAGAGATGCTTTGGGATAGAAGAGATCCATCCGAAGGAGGGGACATTTACAGCTAATCTAGGTGAAATGAAAGTTGACCTTCCTGTTAACCTAGATCCATATTCCTTTATTCAAAGAATGTTTGAAGAGGCAAGAAAGCTGAAGAGAAAGGCAGAGAGCGGCAAACAGCATCTCGAGGAGCTCAAGAGAAAGCTTGAAGAGCAGAGAGAGATGAGGGTAGAAAGAACTGAAGAATTTGCTTTCGCATCGAGAAAGAAAAGCTGGTACGAAAAGTTCAGATGGAGCATCACGCGCAACGGCTTTCTTGTTATAGCAGGGAGAGACATGCAGCAGAATACAACAATTGTGAGAAAATATCTGAAGGAAGCGGATATTTATCTTCATGCCGATATTCAAGGAGCTCCTTCAACAGTTCTCATTACAGATGGAAAAAGTGTTGCTGAGGAAGATATATTCGACGCAGCGGTAATAGCAGCAGCATATTCAAAGGCATGGAAGGAGAATTTGACTTCGATAGACGTCTTTTGGGTGAAGGGAAATCAAGTCTCTCTATCACCACCATCTGGAGAGTATCTTAGAAAGGGAAGCTTCATGATCTACGGGCAGAAAAATTACATAAAAAATGTTTATCTCATGTTGTACATTGGTGTACAAAGAACAGAAGATGGGTACATGAGGCCAATTGTAGGGTCCGAAAGCTCAGTTAAGATAAACGGAATACCAATAGCGGCTCTAGTTCCAGGGGATCTCTCCCCAGATACTGTTCTGGAGAAGCTGATATCAATAGGCAAAAGGCTGAATCTCAATTTGCTGCCTCTTAGAGAGGATCTTCGCCTCCTAATCCCAGGAAAAGCGAAAATTAGAGCTTCGTTCGGAAATCAGGATTTGACAATTAAATAACTCTTATAAATAGCTATAATTCAAGTAATGAGTGAAGGTGATAACAGCTTTGACGTCAAGAAAAGGAATAAGCGTGGACGAATTAATGAGCTCCAACGTGATAACAGCTCTTCCAGACGATCCTCTGGAGAAAGTAGTTAGCTTAATGCTTGAAAACGAGGTCGGAAGCGTAGTTATTGTCAACGAAAAAGGGATCCTTTTGGGAATAATTACTGAAAGGGATCTTATAACAAAGGTAATAGCAAAGAAGCTCAATCCAACGACGCTGAAGGCGAAAGATATAATGTCATCACCAGTTATATTTGTTGAACCTGGAATTACAATAGAGAAGGCAGTCGAAATAATGCAATCAAAGAGAATCGGTCATCTTCCTGTCGTTAAAGGAGGCAGAGTAGTTGGCATAATAGCTGAGGGAGACATAATTTACCTTGCTCCAGAGTTTCTGCAGCTCCTTCAAATAAAGAAGAGAAGAAAGCGCTATCCACTTTAACTGCTTTGAAAAACAGTCAGAGACAAAAGAAGATTAATCTTCAAAATAATATAAGTAAACAATTTATACGTCAGCATCCTAATATTTATTAGGATAGGTGATTCTCATAGGGGAATTTTCAAATGGAATGTCTTCCTCAACCACTCAATTATCGATCTACTGTAGGAAAAACATCCCCTTTCTTACGAAAGAGGATAAGGCACTAAGAGCTAGAGAAATCATCAGAGAAACCGGTCTAAGGGTTATTCCAATTTTTGATGACGTCTCCAGGAAAAAGACCATAGGCATAGTTCGGAGAATCGATCTTCTGAATATATCCTCAACTAAGTCGAATTTGAGAGTTCTCGATATAATGAGCACTGATTACTTGTCCTTCAGAGATAGCGATGATATTATAGAAGCACTGAAAACTATGCTGAAGCGGGGAGAGTGGTACTCAATAGTAGAGGAAAAAACTGGAGAGTTCAAGGGAGTTTTTGGTCTGGAGAATGGTTTAAAATTTTTCATGGACCAAGGAAGTAGATCTCTTTCAGCTCCTTTGAGAGAATTTTACACTCCAAATCCTATCTATGTTCAAGAGGACGAGTTAATATCGAGAGTCTGGTATTTGATGCTCAAGCATCAGTATGCTGGTTTTCCAGTATTAAACAGGAAAGGAGAGCTGGTAGGGGCGATCACACAGCATGATCTATTGAGGAAGGGATACACCCGCCCCGTGCTCGAGTCTCCATCACCTCCAAAGAAAGTACTCGTTCGAGAGGCCATGACCACACCTCCTATAGCATTACCACCAGATTCTCCGCTATCAGAGGCTGTTTCCCTAATGCTGAAAAAGGATATTGGAAGAGTATATGTATCGGAAGGCAAGAAACTAGTAGGAGTAATTGATAGAGAAGATGCCGTGAAGGCAATTTTGAGTTTCCAGCTCTAGGTGAGCTCCAATGTCCTACTCACGCAAATATGATTGGCACAGATGGCTGAGAAGCGATGGCCAGCCTGGGTTTTCCAGCAGAATATACAGAGTAGAGGGGGATATGGAAAGGCTGGCAAAAAGGCCAGTAATAACAATATCACAGTCCTCTCCTGTTAAAGAGGCCCTTGAGAGAATGCATCTCAACAGAGTTAGAAGCCTCATAGTAAGCAAGGGTGAAGCATATGAGGGTATTTTGCTCGCTGAAAACTTAATTGACTATTTAGGGGGTGGCGATCTCTACAATCTTGCCATAAACAGATATGAAGGGATATTCTACAGAGCAATTGATGAGCCAGTAAAAAGCATAATGAGCAAGCAGGCTGTATTCGCTTATACTACTTCAAGGCTAAGCGATGTTGTGACAAAAATGATGGAGAACAACATATCAATAATTCCTATTTTAAATAGAGATGGAAAAATCTATGGCATCATTTCAGAGCACGATGTTGTGAAGCTGCTCGTTGAGAAGAGAACTGGAGTCACTGCCGAAGAAATCTCATCACAAATAATATCGGTTGGAACCTATGAACCAATACTGGAAGCAATGAAAAAAATGGTCTCTCTGGGTCTCAGGCAAATATTCGTGAGGAATGAAGCAGATCAGATTGTTGGAAGCATAAGCATAAAAAGACTCATAGACTTTTTTGCCACCAGCGAAGTCTACAATTGGGTCAAGAAGGGCTATCTCACTGAAGCAAACTCGGCTCAAGTGAAGGATCTTGCCTCCTACTCTATAACACGCATCCCACATTCTCTCGATGTTGGCGAGGCTGCTAGAGAAATGCTGAATTATCAGGTGAGCTCGGCAGTAGTGGTAAAAGATTCAGAGGATTTTGGAATGATAACAGAACATGATGTTTTTTACGCATTGGCTTTACCCCTCAAATAGAATAACTAATTCAATCTGGGTGATATAAGGTGCCTCCAAAAATAATGGACTACATGTCCTCACCAGTCATAGTTATCTCTCCCTCAGACACCCTCTCATATGCAAGAAACCTCATGCTAAAAAGGGGAATCAGCAGCTTGATTGTAGTGGAAGGTGAAGTTCCTGTTGGAGTTATCACAACAACTGACTTCTTGAGAACAATGGGTAAACCGGAGCTAGCAAGAAGACCCTGGAACGAAATTATTGTGAGGGAAATAATGACTGAGAATCCCATTACTGTAAAAATGACATATTCAATTATAGATGCAGCAAGAATAATGGTGAAAAATCAGATCAGCACGCTACCTGTTCTAGATAATAACGGCAAGCTTGCAGGAATAATTAAGAGAACCGACTTGGTAAGGGCATATGCTGAAAACTACTCTTCCAGAATGAAGGTTTCTGATCTAATGGACCCCTCTCCCCCCACAGTATCTCCATTCTCCCCCATTACGACAGTGATGGAGAAAATTGAGGAGAAGCCATATTTCAAAGTCCTCGTTATGGATGGCGATAAGCTTGCTGGTGTCATAGCAAAGAGGGACCTAATATTCATTGATGCTTCCTTTTTACTATCAACAGAGAAGTACATAAAGAGAGATAAATTTCTGGAGAAAGGTAGAACAGGTGGGGTAAGATACTACTTGATTCCGCTTGCCTCAGACATAATGGAAACTAATGTAATAACAGCATCACCAGAAGAAGATTCAGCTGAGGCTGCTTCTGTTATGATAAGAAAAGGGATAGGTTGCCTGCCAGTGCTTTCTGGAGAGGGAAAGGTCTTGGGAATACTTACTAAACATGAAATTACAACAGCTCTTTCCAAGATGTAGAGGTGCTCATCGTGATTAGGGAAATGCTATCTAAATCGGTTATAGAGTTCGCGCAGAAGGACTTCCCTCTTATAGATAAAGACGGAACACTCTCTCATGCTTTTAAGCTAATGGAGAAATATAGAACAGACAGGGTACTAGTTACGGATGAAAAGACTCTCGTAGGGATAATGACAAAGAGAGATGTGCTTGGAAAGCTCATGGTAGAAAGGACAAGACTGTCAACAGCTTCAAAGCTCCACGTTTCCAGCTTTATGGCGCATCCAGTTTTCTCCATTCAAATAAATGCAAGCATGATCGAAGCAGTAGAATCGATGTCTGAAAGAGGAATTGGCTCTCTTCCAGTAGTGGCAGGAGAAGAAGTCAAAGCCCTCCTTCACAAGATTGATGTGGCGAGAATATTTCTATCACTGCCAAGCATTTCATCAAGAGAAGTTCTTGAGCCAGCTCAAAAGATTTCACGATCTGGAGATAGGCTGGTGAAGCTCAGAGAGGAGTTTCTGAATAACAAGATTGTTATAGCGCCAGTTCTTGATTCTAACAACAGACTGATTGGAATGGTTACAGTGAGCGAAATAGCTGATGCTCTCTTCCTCTATCACGAGAAAATTAGCGAATCCAGTAGAAAGAAAGCAAGAAGAGAGATATTCGTTGAAGACGTGATGTACAGACAGCCATTAGTTGTTTCCCCAGAAGAGCCAGTCAGCGTAGCAGCTAAGCTCATGCTTGAGAACAGAAAGCCTGGAGTGATAGTAGCTAAAAAGGATTCGATTCTGGGAATCATAACAGCAGATTCTCTGATATCCTACATTCATGCTAGAGCTAGGTAGTTGAAGGTCTCAGAAGTAGCGTGCTTTTCAAAAATATTTTTCACCAACCCCAAATCTGTCTCACTAGATGCATCAGCTCAAGCATTCAGAAAATATCTTTTCAAGTGAGCTCCTTCTCTACAATTTTGCCAAAGCTCTCCTCTTCCTCGAATATCCTCGACGTGAAATAGTAAAAATCAGTCTCCTCATCTTTCCAACAGTCTTCACTCAGTCCTGCCTTTAAGCAAGTTCCCTCGAGAAATGTCCTCTCATCCCATCCTTCCTCAACAGCCACCTGAGGGAGCAGGAGTCCTGAGAGATAGCCTTTCTTTGCCATCAATCCCATCTTTCCGATCTTTATCCACCTTAATCTTTCATCAGCTTTTTTAGGCATTGGTTTTAATTCCGAGAGAACAGAAACTTCGAATATAGTAATTGGATATTCTCTTAGGGAAAGAGGAGGAAATCTTGGATCATTGAAAGCTGCCTCTCTGGCTACCTCAACTGTTGCTTCTATGAGGGGCATTATAGGAGATACGTAGCCTATGCATCCCCTGAGCTCCTTCCTCCCTCTCTTCATTAAGTAAATTGTAACGAATGGAATCCCGGGCCTTTTGAGCTTTTCTGGGCTGTCTGAAATATCTGCCTTCTCCCCTCTAAAGCTCTTCTCCACGCTTTCTCTAGCCTTTTTCACAAGATATATTCCATCTTCAAGAGTTAGCTCTTCAGGCTCAACAGGTTTCATTTTTCGCATCACCCAACGTTTTCATTATTGAATGGAAGTGCCTTCCTACCCAATAAATCATTCCGCATTCCTTGCATACATAATATGTTTTTCTCCTTCCCTTATATGACAAAAAAGGTTGAGCAGTAGGATAGAGCTCTCCATTACAGAGAGGACACCTCGATTTTTCTGGAGTGAACTCCAAGTCTATTAGGCCCGCTTCCTTTAGGCAGGACAGATACTTCTCTAATGATAGAGAAGAGGAAAAGCAAACAACTGAGATCCCCAAATCAATTGCTTTCTTGCAAAGATTTTTATCCCTTGATATGATAATTCTTCTCTCCTTCAATGAAGATTCTAATATTTTCTCATCGTCGGAATCTCTCCAGTAGAGAGTATCATAGCCAAGAAGCCTGAGAAATCTCGCCAGCTTTCCTAGCATCGCATCTACTCCAAACTTCACGCCTTTGCTTTCTTGCATTGATCTCAAACCATTCTGAAAGTTAGTTCAGCTTAACTCTGATATATCATCAACCAGAGGTCTCAAGCTTGCCGGTTATCATCATCAGTATTGAATAAATAGGTGAAGGAAATAATAAATTTCATTGGGGAAACTTCATGGAATTTGAAATTCTAGCAAGAACTTTTGATGAGCTGGAGAGAATATCTTCGAGAATAGCGCTAACCAATGCTCTTGTGGATTTATTCAAGCAAACTCCGAAGGAGGAAATAAGAAAAGTTGTATACTTGATCCAAGGAAGACTCTGGCCAGATTGGAAGGGACTTCCTGAGCTGGGAGTTGCCGAAAAGCTTCTGATAAAAGCTCTCAGCATGGCCACCAACACGAGAGAGGAAGAGGTGGAGAAGCTCTTCAAAGAAGCAGGAGATCTTGGAAAAGTAGCAGAGCAGCTGAAGAAAACTAAGGCTCAGCAGCCAAGGGGGCTCATTCAGTTCATTGGAGGATCCGAGAAAAGTAAGCTGAGCGTAAGCAGGGTTTATGAATCACTCTCGAAAATTGCTACTGCTGAAGGGGAAGGAAGCAGGGATCTCAAGCTAAGAATACTTTCGGCTCTCATAAAAGAGGCAGAGCCCATTGAAGCGAAATTCATAGTCAGATTTGTTGAAGGAAGATTGAGAATAAACATAGGAGATGCTACAATAATGGATGCCCTCGCTATTGCTTATGGGGGCACTAAAGCTTCGAGGCAGCTCATAGAGAGGGCCTACAACCTGAGAGCTGATCTAGGGGATATAGCAGAGCAGCTAGCTATGAAAGGACTCGACTTTCTCACAAAAATTACACCTACATTTGGAATACCAATAAGACCAATGCTTGCTGAGCGTCACAGAGATCCGAAAGAAATGATTGAAAAAGTAGGTGGAAAAGCCTATGTGGAATATAAATATGATGGTGAGAGAGCTCAAATACATTACAGCAGGAGCAACGTTCTGATATTTTCTAGAAGGCTGGAAAATATTACCCATCAGTATCCCGATGTAATAGATTCTATTCGCGATGCTATCAGTGCTGAAGAAGCTATAGTCGAGGGAGAAATTGTACCATTTGATCCAGAGACTGGAGAAATGAGACCCTTTCAGATATTGATGACAAGAAAGAGAAAGCACGACATACATAGGGCAATGAAGGAGGTCCCAGTGAAGGTATTTCTCTTCGATGTCCTCTACCTGGATGGAAGGGATCTCACCAATGAGATACTTCCAAAACGGAGAGAGGCACTGGAGAAAATCATCAAGCCGAATGAGGGGGTAGAGATAGCCAAGTACATCGTCGCGAGCAATTCCGATGAACTCGAGAGATTCTTCCTCGAAGCTATAAGCAATGGGGCTGAAGGTGTAATGGTGAAATCAATAAGCGAGAAAAGCATCTATCAAGCAGGAAACAGAGGATGGCTTTGGATAAAATACAAGAGAGACTATAAAAGTGAAATGACTGATTCCGTTGATCTTGTAGTTGTAGGAGCATTTTATGGGAAAGGTAAGAGGGCCGGAAAGCTGAGCACTCTCCTTCTGGCAGGGTACGATGAAGAGGAGGACGTATTCAGAACTGTATGCAAGGTTGGCACAGGCTTCACAGATGAAGAGCTAGACAGGATGACTTCTGAGCTGAAGAGCCTTCAGATAGATCACAGGGATCCAAGAGTAATAAGCGATATTGAACCTGATGTCTGGGTTAAGCCTGTGAAGGTAGTTGAAGTTATTGGAGCAGAGCTGACCCTTAGCCCTCTCCATTCATGCGCAAGAGATATTCTCTCTCCAGGGACTGGTATCAGCATAAGGTTTCCCCGATTCATCTCATGGCGCACAGATAAGGGTCCTGAAGATGCTACAACATGCAAGGAGCTCATTGAAATGTACAACATGCAGCTTAAGAAAATCGAAGAACCAGCTGAAGTGCAAGAAACTCAACAATGACTTGAAAATGAATATTGCGTACTGCTCAATTTATTGCTCTCCTCTTTTCTTCATATTTTCTCTATATATATCTGTTATTAGCAGCCTAAGTGCCTCAGTTATGCCGCTCATCACAACTGAGGACATGGACTTTGACTCCACTGATATCTCTTTAACATAATCTTTGTCCTCCATTATTGAAACCTTTGCCCCCTCATCTATAATTCCTATTTCTCTCCTTATGCTGCTTAGAAGCTCAGGATCCCTCCTCACTTCAAAGAGAAGCTTGGCTCTTATATTAGTTGGTGCTCTAACTATGAGAGCAATTGTCTCCTTTCCTGATTTAACCTCTAACACATTTTCATCCTTTCCTCCTTTCTCCTCGTTTTTCAGATTTCCGAGGCTCCCCTCAACAAATGCCAATAGAAGCTCCAGGTGCTCAATCTCACTCTTCCTTTTCTTTATTTCTTCCTCGAGGAACTTCTTCAGCTCAATCAATTTTTCTCTGTTCAATTCCTCATAACCTCCACATTTTTCTTGAAGAGTGCATGTAAAAATAGCAATTGTTATATCATGAATTCAAGAAAGACTATAAACCTTCGTTCCTGTTAAATTTGAATGACATTCGATGCATGAATGATTTAGATTAAAGTAAATGGAGGGGAAGATTAGGTATTGCTTAGAACTTCGCTGAAAGGATATACTAAGGCTATATCTATAATCATATTGCTTGTGCTCTCTCTATCACCTGCTCTGAATGCTGCTGGAGAAAAAGAGAGCATAAATGTTTATGTTCCTGCTGTTACAAATTCAGGAGGAGCTATAATAAAAATTGGCATTTCCATGAACTCTAATGGAAGCGGGAGCTTATTTTTAAGAGGAGTTCCAAGTGTTGGTAACGACACGCTGTATTCCTCAATAGTAGCTTTTTACTCCGCCCTTCTACTTTCCAACAGGGATCCCCTGAGCTATGATGGCGAATTGGTTTTTGAATCGGATCTCTCTGGCATAGAAGGACCCAGTGCCAG
Source organism: Fervidicoccaceae archaeon (assembly GCA_038734945.1). Lineage (NCBI taxonomy): Archaea > Thermoproteati > Thermoproteota > Thermoprotei > Fervidicoccales > Fervidicoccaceae > Fervidicoccaceae archaeon. The sequence goes on from JAVYOA010000009.1 coordinate 448,431, forward strand.
CCTAGCTATAGCTGAGGCATTCTATGTTCTCTCGAGCGGGAGGCCATCCCCCCCGATGCTGGGATCAGCCGTCGTTACAGGAGCAGTCAGTCTCGATGGGATGTCAATAATTATTGGGGGTGTTGCCGAGAAGCTCGCTGCTGCCTGCTCATCAGGTGCCAGGGAATTCATCCTCCCAACGTCAAACTATCTCAGCTCTATTGATCAAATAAATAGCAATTGCAGTAACATAAAGATTCTTCCAGCTTCAGGAATAATCTCACTCTATTCCCAGCTCATGGGATATGGCATAATCAATACAACATCCTTTCAGGGAATTTTTACCTATCCCCCCCAAATCTCGGATGTCATGGGAGAGGTTGCTATGAAATATTTAGAGAAATCAGAGCTTTTAAACCCCCTTGTTAGGAATTCAAGCGATGCCAATAGCATTATTGCCTCAATATCCACTGGGAAAAACTATACAGCTGCTAGTCTCGCTGTTTCTCTTTACGTCTCTTCTCTGCGGGCTGCTCTTCAATCCAATACAACCTCGCTTGAGTCTGCCAGGCAGTATTTGAGTAATTTGAATACAACTATACAAGCTCTGAAAGCTGAGCTCGGAAGCATAGAGCAAACGGCTATTGAGAAGGGCAGCATACCTATTCCTCTGCTTGAAACGCTGGCCACAGCAGAATCCAGACTCTGGCTCGCAGAATCATATGTTTCCCAAGGATTAGCGGCTTCAAATCTTTCAGATGCTATAGATGCAGCAGCAAATTCAAACGGGAGGATTGAAGCAGCAAGAACTTGGATAGAGCTTTCAAAGATCGATTGGAGCAACTATCCAAGCCTAAGTCCTGCTCAGCTTATTGGTGGTCTCAATGACTATGAAAAGATAGCAAAGGCAGCACTCTCATATGCCAGCTCTCTAGCAAGCGATATGGGATTTCAATACTATGCATCATACTTTCAAGATCTGAACTCAATGTTTGCCCAGGCTTCTTCAATAAATCAACCATCAAAGTTATTTTTAAAATATGCTCTCTATTCGGAACTCACAGCCGAAATATCGTCCTTTATATTATCAACAAATATTCAAAGCGAGAAATCCCTCCAATACTATATCAATGAAGCTAACCTAGTTTATAGCATTCTTTTTTCAAATATCTTGAGAAATGGATTGATAACAGCAGTAACACCCGCTTATATGGAATACTCAGCCTATGGCAATTTGAATGATGATAGCAGGCTAATGTTAATTGATTCGGCGATCTCGTGGACTATACCTCTCCTCTTTATCTCGCTGCATGAACATGTACCTGCATCCCAACCAATCATAAGAACTGTTTTTCCCCTCGAGGGAACAATCGCCTCAGTATTAATAGCATGGGCTCTTGCTGGAATACTTTCTTCGCTACTAGCAATAGTTTCATACAGAGCCATCAGGAGAAGCCCATAGCTCTGTAGCCTTCCTGAGATCCTCCTCCAGTTTCTCCCTCAGCTTAGGATTTCTCAGAACGGAAGCCGGGTGAAAGGTTGCTAATACCTTGAAGCTCTTTCCCCCAATATTGAGGCTTCCTATATTTCCTCTTATACTGGAAACCTTCTTGCTCTTTCCTTTCCAAGAGCTTGGGAAAGACTCATTGAACAAGTAGTTAGATGATGTGGCTCCTAGTGCTACAATGACTTTCGGGTTTATGAGCTGGATCTCTCTCACTAGATAGTTCACACATGCCAGCACCTCCTCCCTCTTAGGTCTCCTGTTATTAGGAGGTCTGCATTTAACAACATTTGTTATATAGACCATGTTTCTATCAATTCCAAAATTTCCTAGAATTTCGTCCAGAAGCTTTCCTGCCCTCCCAACAAAGGGCAGACCTCTTTCATCCTCCTCTCTTCCAGGAGCTTCACCTACAAGCATTATTCTGCTCTTCTCGTTTCCAAATCCAGGAACCGCCCTCTTTCTGTATTGACTGAGAGGACACTTTTTACATTCAATAACCTCTCTTCTGATTGACTCTAGACTATCCACAACATTTCATCCCCTTCTAGTTTTCCTTTGAATTGATAGCTCTATCAGGAGAGAATGTCTCCTTCCATACAAAGTGCTCACTTAGCGCATAGTTTGCTAGAAATCCAAATATTATTCCAATTAGATTCGATAGCAGCGGCTCTATTCCAAACAGCCTCGTCAGGAGAAGAAGGGTGAAGTAATTTATGGAAACTCCTAAAGCAGTGGAAATATGATACTTTGCTAGCTTTTCAGCAATAGACCCCCCCTTTCTCTTGCCGAAAGTAAGTAAGGAGTTCAAAATGAAGTTGCTTATTATGCTGCTTTCAATTCCAAGTGCCGCCGAAATCTCCAGAAGGATCTTCTCCCTGTAGTAAGCGAGCCATAGAACCCCCTCATTTACAAAGATCCCTGAGACTCCAACTAGCATGAATTTCAAAATTCTGAACTCATTCAGCACTAGAAGATGCCAGACAAAATTCAGCATCTCTCTGCTGTTTAGCTTGCTTTTCCCCCATTGTCTTTTTTCAAAAGTATATTCAACCTCAGCAATTTTGTTGGCTGGCACCTTTCCTTTCACTATGAGCTCAAGCATAATCTTGAATCCCCTAGGATTGAGAGATCCTTTTGTTCTCAGAAACACATCTCTTCTAAAAGCAAAAAAACCAGACATGGGGTCGGTTATATTCCTAGTTTGAGGGAGTAGCAGCTTTGAAACTAGGGAAGCTCCTCTAGAAATAATTTTTCTGAAAAACGATAGTCCTCTATAGCCTTTCCCCTTCCTTACTCCAATAGAAACCTCGGCTTTCCCGCTCACTATTGGATGTATTATTCTCTTAATATCCTCCGGGGGATGCTGGAGATCTGCATCCATCACCACTACAATGTCACCAGAAGAGCTCTCAATCCCCCTTATCACAGCAGTCGATAGCCCCCTTTCCTTTTCTCTAACAATTACTTTTACTCTGTCACTCATATTGAGCTCACTGCTAGCCTCAATGGCTCTATTTGCGGTTCCATCTGGGCTGTTGTCATCAACAATTATGACCTCATAGTTTTCTTCTCCTAGAGCCTGCTTTATTCGGGAAAGAAGGGGCAACATGTTTCCCGCTTCATTGTAGGTTGGAATAACAATGCTGATTTTTGCTGAACTCCCATTCATTTCAATCACGCCTTCATCCTTCTCCAATCAGCTTTTCCATAGCCCCGAGAGGAGGAAATTCTAGAAGCCCATTCCCCTCAATATCCAGCACTACTGGAATTGCTCTTTTTATGTCACCATATTTTCTAATCAATGGAGAAAGGTAAGAATTTTGATCCAGGGTAACAGGATTTCCTGCCTGATAGTATCCCGAAGCAGGCAGAACCAGTATTTCTTTCCCCCTCCTTCTCTTTAGAGGGATCCTCAGAAAACAAGGTAGCTTGATAACAGAGCCTATCTCATCTTTTATGCTGAGAGAAGGATGCTCATGTCCTATGACTATTTGTCGAAACTTTAAAGCTTCAAGGGATTCTCTGTGACCATGAACAACAAAAACACCATCCGAAATTTTCATATGCGGTACTAGCATCACATCCATCTTCTCAGTTATTATTGAGAGGTAGTTGTCATGATTTCCTCTCACTAGAACTACATCTTCAAACAGCTCCCTTGCTCTCCCGAGGAACTTAATGATTTCTTCTCTTTCCTGTATAGTTAGCTTACTGAAGCTATTTTTTATATCCCCATCAATTACGAGCCTACTCACTTTCCTCTCTTTTAGCTCTTCAATCAGAGCTATGCTTTTTTTCAATTGTAGCCTAGGGAGAAAGACTCCCGATTGAGCTACTTCACCTTCAAATCCTAGATGGAGATCAGCAATGATAGCCGTCCTGCTCTCCCTATGAATTGCTGCTGGCAACCCTGGGATCAATATCAACTCTCCGATCTCAATCATCAATCATCTATCTCCCAATCGCTTACTCTCCTTTATGGAGTAGATCAACTTTTCCACTAAATACTATATGAAAATTAAGATAATTATCTTGATTCTGAATAAATTAATCGAAAGGAGTCTTTTCTTCTTTGCTAGAAATGCTATCCTTTAACTTCCTGGAGATCTACGCTCCTTTCTTCATTCTGGTAATTAAAATCTCTGCTTCACGTTAAAAGCAAGAAAGCTTTATTTTTTCTAAAACAATAGAAAAATTAGAAATATCCTTTTCTTCTTTGGAATGATATAAAAGACTCATTAGAATATAAAAGAATTGACGATGATGAGGTGGGCAGCCCTTGACCATCTGGGATGATGCCCCTAGTCTCACTCTGAGTTGATTAGAACTTTCAAGTAACCATGAATGCTACAAGCTGAGGAATTTCTTGTGAAAGCTAGACAGGCACAGCAATCAATATGCCATCTTTATCATGTATTATTCTTGAAACTACCACATCTCCAACAGAGAGAGAAGCTCTCCTGCTGATCAAGGTGAAGGCTCTATCTCTATTCTGAGATACCGCCAGAAACTCATTGCTGAGCAATCCCTCGGCAACAACTGAGAGCTTCAATATATCTCCTTTTTTATATACAGGTGGGATTCTCTGAGATACTTTTAGACCGTAATCGTCCGGAGAAAGAAGAAGCTTTATTTTATATTTTTCTTCCAGTAATTTCAGCTTTTCCTCGAACTCATCCCATCCCATCTCCATCACTCCAAAGGGCTTTCTCCCATGCTTATGTGCTACATATTTTTGTATTCCCAATGGAGGTACCTTACTGCTTAGATCGTTTTTAATAGCAAATTCTACTATCTCCTCAATATCTCTATCATTTAGCCCGGGGATCCAAACAGGAGCAATGTGGACATCCATTCCAAGATTCTTCCTTGCATATAATATCAACTCAACAACTTTGTTAACAGAATAGCCTGTATTTCCTGCCAGAAACTTCCCCCTTTCTTCATTCAGCGTATCTAGGCTAACATTCAATCTTCTTGCGCCAGAGCTCCAGAGCTCTTCCACTAGCTTCTTGCTAGCAGGAAAAAGCCTAGTCTCAACTGCTATGTCTATGACTCCCCTTACTAAACTAACTTCTTGAACGAATTTAGGGAGATCTTTATGTACAATGGGATCCCCTATTCCGTCAAACAAAACATGAACATTTCCCTTGAAAGAAATAGCATATTTGACCCACTCTGAAAGCCACTCGGGATCAGTGAGCATGTACTCAGCTCTTCTCTGAGAATATGGACCTGATCCAACGCTGCAGAAGATACATGAAAGGGAACAAAGCGATGTAACTCTTATCTGTAAGTTATTATATCCTCTGTCAATGAGGCCAAACGCAATAGTGCCAATCAATGGAAAAGGCCTATTTATCTTAATAACTTTTCCAACTTTTTCAATTCCAAAACTAGATTTCTGGATAACCATTGAAAGCTCTCATCCTCCATGAAGCTGGATTAGAAATTCCTACTACATATAGAAATATCGATCTCTCGATTCCACTGTCATCAACAACTCTTCTCATTAGGATGGGATGCCATCCCTTTATGGGAAAGTCCAGCGTGAGAACTCTTGCCCCTTCTCTTAGCTCCTCATCTAGCTTCTTTGAGATCTCTTCGAGAAAAGAAGGAAACATATATATGTACAAAATATCATAATCATTATACTCAATTTCTCGCGCATCTTGACAAGCAATCGTTAGCTTGTCTGCCACACCGTTATAAACAGCATTGGCATATGAGAGCATACATAGCTCCTCCCGAACCTCTATGCAAGCAGACTTGCTTCCAAAGTGCTTTGATGCTATTATGGATGCTCTTCCATCCCCACATCCTATATCTGCGAATTTGCTCCCCTCACTCGCTCTAGCTAAAAGCAAAGCATTATATATAATTTTTACAGGAGAAGGTATCCACGGTGCATCTACTTTTCTCTGTGTTGGCCAAATTGTTATTGGCTTATCAATACTTCCCTCACCCCTAAGTTAAATTTATATATATATGCGAGGGGTAATATAAAACGAAATAAATAAATTCGAACAGTAATAGGGTGTGATGAATGAAAAAATTGAAAATTTTACCTATGGTCACTGTAATACTTCTACTGGCTGGAATAATTGCTCCAGTGATAACATCTAATGCACAGACACAGAATTCAATAACACTAGTTGAGTTCAGCTCCACCGGAGGACTCTTTATGAGTCCATGGAACCCTGTTCTGGGATTCACGGATATCTACAGCTATCAGCTATGGATACATGTGAGAGAGTGGGGCCTCTATCCAGCACCTGACACTGGGATGCCTGTGGAAACAACTGCTACATATCAGTACATTGGTAACTACACAGTAAATCCGCAAACAGGCGCCGTAGTTCCATACTTGCCTGTTCCAAGCACAGCACTTGTCTTCGATCCATTTACACTCCAGTGGGTTCCAATAAGCCAGGCTGCTGCAAACCAAACATATGTGTCTCTCATCAAATCTAGCGGTGGAGCTCCTCCAGGATTCCTCCAAACAGTATCCAACTACATCGACAACAATGGCAAAGCACCTGTAGAAATTATCTTCAACTTCGATCAGGTTCCATGGCATGATGGTATAAACTTCAGCGTCGCTGACGTGCTAGCATGGTTGGCTTTCATGTGGAGATGGTCCACTGATACAAGTATCTTGACAAACCAAACAGATCAATATTACGATGAGACATTCTCATCTCAGTATGGTCCCGTAATAGGAATGTATGAAGGAGTTCAAATTATTAATGATACTGCTATAGCGGTGTACACAAACTATGTTGATGTTGATCCATCTCTAATAGCTTACAGCGTAATTCCATATCCAGGAGTTCCCTACGATTTGCTTGCAGCAATGGAGTATGCTGTTATGAACAGCACAAACCTATGGTGGCAGAGCACTACAACCTCCAGAGGAACAATGACTGGAATCGATATGTTGGTTAATGCTCCAGAGATAAAGGCTGCTGCCCAGGCACTAACTCCATCTCTCGTTTACTACTTCAATGGCCTCTCAAAATATGGTTACAACTATGGAAATGATCTGCAAAAGAGAACAAGTGCTCTTGTTGCTTGGATAAACGCTCATGGAAATGCAGTGGTTAGCAATGGTCCGTTCTATGTTGATCAGTACAATGCTCAATCAAATACAATGGTTCTTAAGAGCAGAACATTCCTTGGACTCTCTAAAATAAAGTACCATTACAAGAATTTAGTTGTTCCCCAGTTAGACCAAATATTTGTAGAATCAATGACAACTGAGGATGCTGCAATTCAGGCAGTGAAGAGTGGAACGGCTGATATATTCTTCTATAGCGAGCCTATCAATAAGATAGGTACAGTTCCTCCCACAGTAACATTAATACCAACAACAACAACATACAACGATTTGGGAATTAATCCAGTTAGCAACGTATATGATCCAACAGCTCCTGGTACAATTCCATTGAAGGGCTTCTCCCTAAACGGCACAGTGCTTCCTGGACTTGTGCTATATGATCCTAGCACTGTCCTGGGAATTGACCTCTCCAAGTACGGACATCCTGATTGGGTTCCATTCAATCTGCTCAACCTCACAGTAATGAAAGATCCGCACTTCCAGTTCAATCCAATGGGAATAGAAGGAGTTAGATTTGCATTGAACCTGCTAATTAACAGGAACTCCCTAGTACAGAACATCTACCAGGGAAGCGCTGTTCCAATGCTCAGTGCCATTGTTCCAGGCTCCCCTGCTTACAAGGCTTTCAACATAAGTAAATATGAGCAAATGGTAGGCCTATATCCAAGTGGAGACATAAATGCAGCTGTTGCGCTATATAATCAATCAATAGCTTCAGCAAACCAAACACTGAATAAATATGGCTTCTCTCTGAAATACATACCTGACTCCACTAATACACCTTGGCTAACTTTGATTCTTCCTGATGGAACACAGAAAACTGTAACGATATACTTTGAAGTGAGAGGAGACGATCCATTCAGAAAAGCCATTGGTGACCAGGTCACTACATGGATACAGCAATACTTCCACATAAAAGTGAACGAAGAATACATACAGAGAAAGACCGCCAATACAAATGTCTATGGTACCGACTTGGCATCATTCAGCTTTGGATCTCATCCGTGGACAATCTACACGGAAGGATGGGTAGCTAACTATGATGAGCCAATATACTTTTCAAGATATGATGTCGCCCAGATGTATGCGCCATTCACATACGGCTTCCAGCCAACTCCAGCAAATCCAAAACAGTGGTATCTTTGGAATCAGACAATATATGGGCTTGGGCAGAGCCTAGCTTTCGGCATATATCCGCCGCAGCAAGTTGACAAGCTGATCAATGATATTATAACATTGGACATGATGGGGATGCAGCAGTCCCTAAGAGTATTCTTGACTCAGGGTCTACAGTACTACATGGTAAACGGTGCTAAAGTAGCTATTCCCATGTATGGTGTGCAGACAGGACTTGGAAGCATATGGGCTCTCAATACCGCCTATGTAATAGGTGCTACTACAACTACTACAACACCACCACCTCCAACAACAACGACTACCACACCGATACCAACCACAACAACTCCAACAACAACACCACCAACAACAACCCCAACTACTACAACAACTACTACAACAACTGCCGCACCTAGTGGAATGTCAACAGCTGAATTGGCAGGTCTGGTCATAGTCATCATAATAATAATAGCTGCTTTAGCGTATTCATTCATGAGAAAGAAATAACTTAATGTTTAACAAAACATAAAAATATCTTTTTTTAATCAAATTTTTCTTAAAGTTAATATGTAAATTAGATTTTAGAAAAAAGCTTTATATATAACTAGTATGATTTTCTCTTAAGAAAAAATAAAGGCGGTTGAAGGAAATGCCTGGCCTCGGAAGAACAATTGCTGTCCAAATTGCAAGCAATGTAGCAGCTCTAATTATAATAGTTGCCATAATTTCAGCACTACTTGTCTTCTATAGCCAAACTGTGCTTCAGGGAGTTGTAATAGAGATGGTTCAAGACTATGCTCGGCAGCTTGCAAGGAATCCAACAATTTCTCCGGAGCAGAGACAGCAACTGCTTGACATGTACCAAGAATCTTTGATGGTTCGCTTTGGATTGGTTGGTAATCCAGTATCCAGAGTATACCACATGATGCTGAATGTGCTAACACTCAATCTGGGGAATTCAAGGCAAATCTACATGGGGGGATCCTTTTCAATACAGTCCCAGGTTCTATTTGCCCTCAAAAACACTATCATTTTGTTCCTAACTGCTACATTAATATCAACATTAATAGGGCTGGCGCTTGGTCTCTATGCTGCTCAAAGGCCCCATGGGATAGTTGACAGCCTCGTTTCATTCTTCGCAATCCTCTCATCGAGCCTTCCCATGTGGTGGGTAGGAATGATGTTGCTTCTTATTTTCGCTTTCTGGCATCACTGGTTCCCAACTCAGAGCCTTCCAGTCTACTTTGCTATACAGCAGTTATCTAATGCTTATAAAGCGGGTTCAATAACAACGATTACTTATGTACTCGAATATCTGAAGACCTGGCTCTACTATATGGCTCTTCCTCTCATAACGGTAGTATTGGTCAGCATCGGAGGATGGGCCTATATAGTGAGAAACGTTGTCATAGGAAAAATGGCAGAAGACTTCGTGATGACTGCAAGAGCAAAGGGACTCTCAGAGAGAAAAGTGCTATTTGGGCATGTCTTGAGAGCAGCGAGTCCTCCAATAGTAACAACAGCAGTGCTCAACATAATAGTGAGCTTAGGAGGAGCAATAATTACCGAAACAGTATTCGGTTGGCCTGGCATGGGAATGTTATTTTGGATAGCTATTTCCAACAGCGAGCCCATGCTAATAGCAGGAAACGTTTACATAACAGTTCTCCTGTTCATTATAGCAGTCATCATTCTCAATATCCTATACGTGTTCCTTGATCCAAGAATAAAGACGTCTGGTGGACAACAGATATTCTGATTGGTGGGGGAAGAAGGGCATGAGTAGAAGAACAACAGCTTCTGGTTTCAGAAGATTTCTCAATGATATGAAAAGGTCAAGAGTAGGTATTGTGGGACTTTCTCTCATGACATTGTTCATTTTGCTTGCTGTTTTCTTCCCTTATATAGGAAACATGGAGGATATCAAAAATTGGAACAACCTGCAGTACTGGCAGGACAATCCCAAAGCAGTTCCTCCCTGCTGGGCAGTGAGCAACGTCTTTAAAACTGTATCTATACATGGCAACGAGCCTTCCAGCGATTTGGGAATAGAGAGAGGAGAGTTCGACAATTTCACGTTCATTTCATACTCTTTTCTATACACATTGGAAAATGTTCCTCCAAAGGAGATAATACTGAATTTTAATGCCTCGTATTCGAAGCCAACTTACATTTTAATAGAGTTGCATAGACCCGATAACACAACCCTCTTTCTCACAGGAAACCCTGCTGAAGGAGAATATACTTCAGTCATGAACATTTTCGGGGTTGATCCTAACAAGTACACAGGAACATTGAGGATTCCTCTATCGACATATACTAACAATATGCTTACAGTAAATCAATATATAGGTCCATGGCTGCAGGCTAACAATATAACTGTTCAGCCTCAAGACCTCTTTAGGCTACCCAGTGTGGCTTTTAATGTAATACATGCTGTTCTCTCTCCAAATTTGCTGAAAAGCACAAACTTCACTTATCTCAGCGGTACCTATAACTTAACAGTAATGTTATACAGCAAGGATCCAAACATGACTGCAAGTCTAAAGTCCTTTACTGCCCTAGGTGGTTGCTACGGAATTTTTGGCACTGACAATGCTGGCAGAGACCTATGGATGGGTCTCCTCTATGGAATTAGATGGGCATTAATAATAGGATTCAGTGTGAGCGTTGTATCAGTTCTTTTAGGAGGAATCTATGGCGTAATAGGAGGATATTTCGGAGGAAAAACCGATGAAGTAATGCTCAGAACTGCTCAGATATTTTACTCTATACCTATACTTCCAATCCTAATTTTATTAGCGATAATATTTAGGCCATCTATATGGAATGTGATAAGCATGCTGATTATCTTTGGATGGCCTTCTACAGCTATAGTAACAAGAAGCATGGCCCTCCAGATTAAGGAGGAGACCTATGTAGAGGCCGCAAAGGCTCTTGGTGCTACATCTTCCAGAATTCTGCTCAGATACATATTTCCCCAGGTTCTACCATATTTATTTGCCAGCATTGCTCTAAGCGTGCCAGGAGCTATACTAACTGAAGCAAGCCTCAGCTTTCTCGGCCTAGGTGACCCAAGCATTGTTACTTGGGGGAGGATTTTGAATGAAGCTGAAATTGCTGGAGCTACTATAAATGGATATTGGTGGTGGGTTCTGCCGCCTGGTCTCATGATAACAGTTGTGGGCATGACATTCATATTCATTGGGCAGGCACTGGATCTAATACTTAATCCAAAGTTGAGGAGGTGAAGAATGTGCCGACTGTTCTAGAAGTCAATAATCTCAGCACGAGCTATTTAACCTTCAGAGGGACTGTGAAAGCTGTTGAAAAGGCAAACTTGAAATTGGAGAAGGAGGAGATTTTGGGCATAGCTGGGGAAAGCGGTTGCGGAAAATCCACTCTCGCATGGAGCATCATGGGTCTCGTTCCCCCTCCTGGAAAAGTAGTTGAGGGATCTGTCAAAATCGAGGGAATCGATGTTCTCAGCCTTTCAGAAGCAGAGAGAAGAAGGAAAATTCTTTGGGAAAAAATCAGCATGGTATTCCAGGGGGCAATAAACTCTCTCAATCCAGTCTACACAGTTGGCTATCAATTGGCTGAGCCCTTCATTTATCATAGAAACTACAGTAAGAAAGAGGCAATGGAAAAGGTCACAGATCTTCTGAAAATGGTTGGCCTCAATCCGGAAATTGCAAAGCGCTACCCGCATGAGCTAAGTGGTGGGATGAAGCAAAGAGCAGTGATTGCTATGGCCTTAGCACTTGAGCCTACTGTAGTTATAGCTGATGAGCCAACAACAGCTCTGGACGTTGTAATTCAATCTCAGATTCTGAATTTGATGAAAAAACTTAAGCAGGAGAAAAAGTTGAGCTTTATATTAATAACTCATGATATGAGTGTAATTGCTGAAATGGCGGACAAAGTAGCCATAATGTATGCTGGAAGAATTGTTGAGTATGGGCCATCAGATATAGTCTTCAATAGACCCTATCACCCGTACACGATGGCTCTCATAAGGAGTATTCCAAGACTTAGAGGACCCATCGAAAAACTTCAATATATTCCAGGAGAGCCTCCCAATCTGATAAATGTTCCCCCTGGATGCAAGTTCAATCCAAGATGTCAATATGTAATGGATATATGCAGAAAAGAGGAGCCTGACTATATAGAAGTTGAAAAGAATCACTTCGTTAGATGCTGGTTATATGAGAAAGGAAGAAAGATGGGGGGTAATTAACGATGGCCGAGAGAAAGATGATAGAAGAAGTATTTGAGAACAAGAAGGACTATCTTCTGATGGTTGAAGATCTGAAAGTATGGTTCCCAATAAGAAGAGGAATTACAGACATAATAAGGAGGATGCCTCAAAGATATGTAAGAGCAGTGGATTCTGTTTCTTTCTTCATAAAGGAGAGGGAAACTTTCTGCTTGGCTGGAGAGAGTGGATGCGGGAAAACCACAACTGGGAAGTCACTGCTGCGCCTAGTTCCCATCACTGCAGGGATGGCTCTATTTAGAGCTAGAAGCGAAACAATTGAATCCCTGAGAAAAATGGGAGTAGACGTAGATGGTAAGGATTATGTTGACATATACTCCATACCAGCGAAGAAGATGAAGCCAGTTAGAAAAGATATACAAATTGTATATCAAGATCCGTATGGTAGCCTTAACCCAAGATATAAAATTATTGACATACTCTCTGAGCCTCTTAATATACATGACTTTCAGCTGACCCAAGAGGAGAAAGTAGAGCTTGTACACAAAGTTCTTGAAACAGTAAAGCTCAGACCTCCAGAAGACTTCGTTGAGAGATATCCTCATCAGCTATCAGGAGGACAGAGACAGAGAATTGCAATAGCAAAGGCAATCATAATGAATCCGAAGCTAGTCGTAGCTGATGAGCCAGTTTCTATGCTTGATGCTTCAATAAGAGCGGAAATGCTGGAGCTGCTGCAGACAATCAAACAGGAAAGAAATCTCAGCTACCTCTTCATAACACACGACTTGGCAGTTTCCAGATACATATGTGATAGGATAGCTATAATGTATCTGGGAAGAATTGTGGAGATGGGAGAGACAAGAAGAGTTATAGAGAATCCACTCCACCCATACACTAGAGCGCTAGTAGCGGCAATTCCGGAACCAGACCCTTCGAACAGGCACAAGCTAAGGGATGTCCCAATAAAAGGAGAAATTCCAAGTGCGGCTAGCATCCCTCTTGGATGCAGATTCCATCCCCGATGCATGGCATTTGATGAGAGGTACGAGGCCCTCAAGGACAAATGTCCCGTTCAGGATCCTCCATACTTCATTTCCGATGATGGGAGAATTGTAAATTGTTGGATCTATCAAAATTGGAGGAAAAGAGAAAAAGGGCAAGAATTTCTCTAGAAATCTCTGTTCAACCCCTCAGGAATTTTTATTTCTCCCCTTTTCAGAAGTAGGTTCATCATGTTCTGAAAATGAGAGAGAGATTTGTCCATAAATGCAATTGAATCGTTTTCGAGTTTTACGGGAAGCTTTATGAGTTCTCCAACCTGAATTTTGCTTCCTTCTGGAAGCAGCTCCTCATACAGAGCTTCTAGGAGAAAACCTCTCTTACCAGATACATCATAATTAAACCCATATCCCGCTAATCCTCCAAAAATCAATCTATTCATTTCTGAACGAAGGAATTTCAGAGTAAATCCTCTTTCAATCTCCTTCTCTTTACCCTTTATAGCCAAGTATCCTTCCCTCAAAAAGCTTTCGAGGGAGCTAGCTTCAAAGCAAATACCAGTCAAAGCTTCCCAAGATTCACTCGATGGTTTCCATTGGTCTGAGATCTTTTGAACCAAGAAGATTCTCTTTTCCGGGGGAAGCTGACATATGAGCCCATTCTCTATAATATACCTTCTTCTATTTCCCTTTACATTGACATAAAATGTAATTGCATTTAAGCCTCCAGTCTTACTACTCATGTGCTTCACTACTATTAAACTAATTTAATTGCTGAGTATTTTTTATTTACTATGAATTTCGATGTGAAGCTCCATATAGATTTTCCAAAAATATGCAAATTCTAATAAAGGGAGATTGTAGATCGCTCAATGGAAGAGGATAGGAAGATGCTAGAAAATATAGGAAGCCTAGTGGCGCAGTATGGACTTCTCGGTGTATTCTTGGCTAGCTTTATTGGAAACGCAATTCCCTACTCTGCTGTTCCCTATGTGGCATTCATACTGGCATATGGAGCCATGTACAATGTTACAAACTATCTCCTTCTATCGTTGATAGGTGGTGGGGGAGCTACATTGGGAAAAATTGTAATATTTCTAGCAGCGAGGATCGGAAGAAAAAAGATGTCGAAGGAAAGAAAGGAAAACGTAGATTACTTTCTATCCTTAATGAAAAAGAAGTATTTTGGCTTTTTACTGATAATTCTATTCGCACTCACTCCGCTTCCCGATGATGTTATATATGTTCCGCTCGGCATAGCTGGATACACATTTCTGAACTTTCTAGTTGGAGTCTTCATAGGCAAATTCTTTCTAGTTTTTCTAATTCTTCTGCTCGGGAAAAGTGCATATTCAATTCTAGAATTATCGCTGAATTCTCACTATGTTTGGATAGGAATTGTTTTCCTGCTATTGGCAACTTTTTATCTTATTCTCATAGTCTTTTATCTTGATTGGAAGGGCGTGATAACTACCCTCTCTGAAAAAGGGACGATTCAAGCTATAAAACAATTCATCGAGGAAGCCGTTCAGATCATAACATTCAGACACAGAAACATTAGGAAAAAGTTCCTCAAAAATCGTGTAAAGAATTGATGAGCGTTTATGATTTTTGCTAGAACTCTCCTTTCTCTATCTTTTCAAGAGCGAGCTTCTTTGCTGCTTGAAAGTCCAGCTGAAAGCTTGAATCGAGGGGGATTTCATGTAGCAATGGTCTTATGCTACCATCAATCAGCTCCACCAAAAGTTGCGGAAGTCCTGCCATTCCGAATTCATCGGTTACGCCATGCTCTATTGCAAAAACATAGTCCTCAATCTTTATTTCAAGCTCAACCCCAAGCAGCGAAGAAAGCTCCTTTGACATTTCCACCCATTGCTTATGATATGGGTGATGCTCAGCAGTGACTAATATGAGCTTTTTTACCTGCACCATTTTCTTCCACCTAGCGAGTTGCTGTGAAAAAATTGCAAAACTGCTCTTAATATTAATATCTCAATTTACTACCTTCATCAATATTTCTTAGGTCTGAATTTCAAAGCATAGTAGATTAGTCCTGTGCTTCCATCCTCTTTTACCCTCCGAAACACCGCTTCGACTTCAATCCCTTCTTTCAGCTCCTGATCGTTCAGGACATCGACTATTTGAGCCATCACCTTTATCTCTCCAAGTTGAACAAGCCCAAGGTAAATCGGCCTCTCATTTACGAAACCGATTGGGACTTCGTACAGCTTTGTCCAAGAAATTAACTTCCCCTCTCTGGGTGGAGTGAGAATATCAACATCTCTGGAACCGCACTTCGAGCATGTGTGCTTTGGTGGAAACATGGCATTGCCGCATTTTTTGCATTTAGAATACGAAAAAGTGTAATGAACCATTCTGTTTCTCCAGAATCTTGAAATGGATAGCCTTTCCATCTTCAAACAACCTCCTATACCTTCTCGAGTACTATCCCAGCAAAAACTGTTCCTACACCTCCCATTGAGAGGGCAAAAGCCCTCTCTGCGTTTACTTTGGCATTCTTCACTCTATTATCAGAGAGAAGAGATGTGAGTTCAGCAACCTGATATATTCCTGTGGCACCAAAAGGATGCCCCCTTGCCTTAGTTCCACCTGTTAAATTCACCGAGGGCTTATCACCTAATCTGTACATCCCTTCAACAATTGACTTCAGCCCCTTTCCTCTCTCGGCAATTTCAAGCTCCTCAAGGACTATTGGGACCGGAACTGTGTAATCATCAGAGATATCCATTATATCAACATTTTTTACATTATATCCTGCTTTCCTTTCAATTCTTTCCCTCAATTTTCTCAAAGCAGGAAACTCTGTTAGATTCTCTCTTATTGAAAGCTCCATAAAATCCGATACAACCGATGCTGCTTTTATCTCGGCCAACCTCGTTTCCTTAGATAGGCTGGAATCTTCATTGCTAATGAGGAGCACCGCTGCTCCATCGCTCATTGGAGGAGAATGAAGGACTCTTATTGGTAATGACACTGGATCCGAGCCCATCACCTGTTCCCTAGATATTCTGAACTTGAGCTGAGCATGGGGAACATCTAAAGCATTTTCATGCATGAGAACGGGCCAAGAAGCCAAATCATCCTCTCCATATCCATATCTCGAAATGTATTCCCTTCCAATTACTGCAAAGTTGCTAGCTAAAGTTGCACCGTAGAATGATTCATGCTCAGCATTTAAGAAAAGCGAAAGGGCATGGTTATATACCGTGCTAATGTAGTCCGACGTTTTTTCTACACCCACTATCAGAACATTTTTTGCTTCTCCAGATTTCAGCAATGAAAAAGCAAGGAAAACAGCACTTCCCCCGCCAGCTCCACCATTTTCTACGGTAAAAGTACTCTTTCCAATCAGTCCAAGATCCTCTGCTATGAGTGAAGCGAGAATATTCTGCGACTGCATAACACTGGAAAATGAATTTGAAACTATAATAGCATCTACTTCCGGTAATGGTCCTGTCCTTGATTCCATATCTTTTATGGACTTCAAAACAATATCTTCAATTGAATCGTTGAACCAGCGAGAAATCTTGACAAGCCCATAACCATTCACATAGATTCTCATATTTTATTCACCCTCAATTTTTTTGATCAATCTTCTGAACTTTGCATAATCGGAATAGGTAATGTTTGTTCTTCTCTCCAGATAATAGGAAATAGGCGGAGCGAGCTTCCTCTTGCTTTCAGCCCTTTCAGTAACTATTAGGCTATAGGCATCGCTTCCTGCCCCGCTTCCAAAGGGAGCCAGCAATATTCTAGATCCCTCTTTTGCAATATCTAGAACACGACTTAATCCAGCCAGAGCAGAACCATTGTACGTATTTCCAACCAATGGGGTTAAGAGTCCAGGGAGCACCTTCTCTTTGGGAAAACCAAGTCTCTCCCCCACTTTTAACGGAAATTTTCCATTTGGCTGATGAAAAACAGCATAATCAAAGTCCTCCGGTCGGAGACCGGTCTTCTCCATCAGACCTTTCACAGCATTGATTATATGATCGAAATATGCTGGATCACCGGTAAATGCCTCTCCATGAAGGGGATATGGACTTAGGCTCCTCCTCCAGAAATCCGGAGTATCCGTTACATAGGAAAATGAAGCCTCGAAAACAGCAGCTGACTCATCTTTTGGTCCAAGAACAAATGCTGTTGCCCCGCTGCTTGCTGTGAACTCAAGCACATCTCCAGGATTTGCCTGAGCAGTATCGCTTCCTATTACAATTGCATAATCTATCATTCCCGAAGATACCAAGCCTATTGATGCCCTCATCCCCTCGCTTGCAGCTCTACATGCAAACTCAATATCGCTCGCCATTGTTGTAGGAGTTATTCCTAGAGCTTGAGCTATTATTGTTGCGCTTGGCTTAACAGCATAAGGCTTGGATTCAGTTCCAAAAAATACCGCTCCAATTTTCCTAGGATGTATTTCAGCTCTAGCTATAGCGTTCCTTGCTGCCTCGTAACCCATCGTTGTTGCATCTTCGTCTATGTTTGCTACTGCCTTTTCCTTCATGCCAAGTCCGCTTCCAGTTCCTGCAGGAAATCCCCACTGCCTTTCTATTTCTTCAACCGATATTCTAAAGATAGGAAAGTAGCTTCCCCATCCCACAATTCCAACTTTCCTTTCTGGAAAACGATCCAATGAAGCTTTCCTCCTCCTTTTTTTAACTTTTGTCTTAATCGTTATAGTTAAGTGACGTATTTAATTTTAACTATGAAGTATTATCCTGCAAAATAATCTTGCTATTTAACTTGAGCTCAGCACTGCGCAGCTAATGAAAAATCCTTTTATTTTCAGAAAATTCAAAAATCATATAAGGTGAAACAATAATGGGAATTAAGGTAATTAAAAGAAGCGGGAATAAGGAGGAGTTCATCCCTGAGAAAGTTGTTGTGAGCATTTTGAAGACGGGGGCTAATGTAGATGTTGCCAGGAAGATCTCAAAAATAATAGAAGGTAAACTGCTTGAACAAGGAATTGAAGAAATAACAACCAAGGATCTCATGAAGATGGTCCTAGAGCTATTGAAGAAAGAAAATGAGGAATGGTACAGAAATTGGATAGTCTTCGACGCTGCCGTGAAAAGAAGGAAAAGTGCTGAATGAGTAGAAAATGAGAGCTATTCATTTTTTGTCGATCTGAAGCTCTCTTCAACAATTTCTGTGACTTCATCCATGAGCCTCTCCTTATGGACTTTTAGAAGATGATAGTAGAGACCTTTTTTTGTAAAGCCTGAACGATAACAAATTAAACATGTGAAGCTTTCATCATTCTTCTTATCTTTAGAGTAGAGCAAGTTTAGTCTCTCCACTATTTTGTTCTTAAGCGGTACTATAGATGGTGGAAGCAAATCCTCATTTCTGATTTCACCGATCTCCATCTTGAGGGATTCTCTAACTAAACTAGATATGGATTTTTCCAGCCAGAGGGGTCTTACCTTCAAAGTTGTGGACCCTTGAAAATTGCTGAATTGCTATTGTCTCTATGCTTCAAGCTGCTCAGCCCTCATTGCCACAAACATATTGTTTATTGATTTATTCAGCAAATGGGCAAATACGGAGGCAACGGCCATCTTCTTGCTTCCTGATTTTTTCTCCAGATCGGAAAGGACTTTCAAGAGCCTTTCCTCCCCATCGTCTTTCCCCCCAATCTCTTTAGTAAATGCTTTTAGAGCGTCAATCAATGATTCCAAATCTCCATCGTTGTCAGAAAATGGAATAACGAGCAGTTTTTCAACAACTTCCTCGCCCAAAATTTCTATCAAAGCATTAGAATCGAACTCTGGAAGATAGTCATAAACAAAGTAGTTCAGTTCTCTGGAATAGGGCAATTTCCCTACTCTTCTGATCCATTCGTTGAAAATAGCAGGTACATATCCCTCTGGCTCTACATCAAGCATGCTCTCTATTGATTCTATGGACAGAGCAAATGATAGAGATCTGGAGAGCGTAATATCATCTATTTCTGCCATGGACGGGTTCACATGGAAAAGAGAATCGCTCTCGCTCGCATCTAGGCTCAATTTTTCTTTCCCCCTTAGAAAAAAATAAGTTGGGGAACCTTTTTAATCAAAAAAGCGCGTATTATCCTGTTGTGTTCATTTAATCAAAAGTTTTTTGGCTTGGAAATTGAGCCAGAACATTGAAAAAATTTATTAAGCAGTGGTTGAGGTCAGGAGAGCTTTCCCCCTCATTTTATTTGTTATTGCCTTGCTCAATATTTCATCTTTAACGAACACTTCGATGGAAATATCGTTTATGCTAAGTTTTCCATCCAAAATATCAAAGGTAATCTGTATATTGATAACTGTATCTTTGGGAAGCGAAAATTCTGAAACAATGAGTTCATAAAGAATCTTGTTGATATCCGTAAGAGCTTTGTTTACTTCCGTGGGGGAAATCTTTTTATCTTTATAAGCTTCCCTTAGAGCAGCATTTATAGATCTTCTCAATTTCAAGGCAAAACCGCTTGTTCTAACCGGGCCTGTTTTTACCACAAACATATTATTTACCCATTGTATAATAAGTGAGTTTTTTCTTTAAACTTTTATTTTCGTTATTTAGGAACTTCTCTAAAGCATATTATCAAAAAAGCTTTATTCCTTCGAAAATTTCAATTCATCCTAGACAGAAAAGGGATAAATATGGAGAGCTTGAACTTCATACTACTTATTTTAATTTCTTTATCTATCGGATTTTCAGTTGGAATTCTAATAAAGAGAAGGGGAATTGAAGCTGAGAAATTGAAGAAGCCTGCCATGAGAATGCTTGAAGCAACAGTTCTTCTCCTTGTGTTTTTTGTGGGACTACAGAGCTCCTCGGGGCTAGAGAGATCGGAGGCTGTTTTGAGCATATTCTTAAGCATATTATTAGGCATCTCCTCTGCTCTAGTGAGCGCCATTTTCTGGGAACTAACTCTAAATAGAAGGAGATGATTGAAGTGAACTTTCAGAGTAAAGTTATTCTCTCGTTCATTTTTGGAACTATAGCAGGGAGATATGTTAAGGCTTCAAACGAAGTAGACTTGTTGATTCAAATGCTTCTCGCGCTTCTTCTTTTTCTAATAGGAGTGGATAGCGGATATAGCATTTCATATAAAGATGTGGTAAGTGGTTTGAAGACCGGTTTGTTATCACTCATGTCTGCAGTCGCTGGTAGCTTTGCAGCTGGGGTTCTCTTCTTCCCCATGCTAGGCAAGCTTTCCATAGCTTCTGCCCTGGGACTGGGTTGGTATACATTTTCGAGCTCCTTTCTTGCTTCGCAGATGGGATCCATGGGAGGTGTTATAGGATTCGTAACCAATTTATCTAGAGAGATCTTTGGAATGATAACAATACCTTCCCTTTCAAGAAAATTCTCATGCGGAGCTCTGGTTTCAATGGCTGGATCACCATCTAGCGATACTCTTCTTCCGTTCATCTACAAGCAATGCGGTAGCTCATTTTTGGTTCCCTCAATAGCTCAGGGAGTGCTGACAACTTTCGTAGTTCCTTTGCTCCAGACAGCAGCAATTTCTGCTCTCTAGCTTGAAAATAGCAATTTCCTAAGATGCTTCCATAATTTCTTCTATGATATCCCTGAGTTTGGAATCCAATCCATCAACTATCTCTAGTATTTCTTTTCTCAGCCCTTCCTCCATTTCATTGAAGTCATAGCCAAGTCTTGAATATCTTCTAGCTTGCCTCAGAGTTGAAAGCTTATCTGCTGCTTCCACAATTTTCGATTCCAAGCTTTTTCCCTCTATATATTCACTAAATAGTGCATTAATCTGTGGATCTTCTGCAATCTCTCTCATTGCTTCAAACTCTATTTGCTTTTTCCTATCTTTTCCTATTGCTGCCTTAGCATAGTAGTTCAAGTCTCCGACAAGGCATTCAGGCACATCGTGGAGAAGAGATAATATCACTGTTTTCTCTATGTTAACATTTAATCCAGCTCTCGATGCCTTCGTTGATATGATGAAGCTGAGCAAGGCCACCTCATACATATGCGATGACAAGGTTTCAGCTATACTTGCTGAAACTCCACCCTGCATCCATCCAGTTCGAACTAGGGACTTCAGAGCATCGATGCACGATAAAATGTTTTTCATTTTTTACACCACAGCAGATTTTTCCGTGCAATGAAAAAATTTTAATTTTGTCTTGATTTTTTCCTTCTTTTTCTTGGTCTTTTTTATTAAAATATTAACAGATTGAAAACTTTTATTCAAACAATTTATTAGGTTTAATATTGGCATTCAATGAGAGTGAATGCCGTGCATCGAGGTCATTTCAACGAATACGAAAGCAGCAATGCTCAACTCACTCAAAGAAGCAACAAAGCGTTTTTACTTGTTCCGTTACTTTTGGGACTCAGTTATAGCATCTACACAGTTTCGCTTAGGGCAAAAATAGGTAGCACTATGGGAACCAACTATTCATTCATGGTACTTATAACTTCCATGGAAACTATCCCAGGAGTATTCTCAGTAGTAATGGGATACTATTCTGATAAGTTTGGAGGGAGGCTCTCAATTTATTTCGGCTTTGCGGCCTCAATTCTTCTCATACTGTTTCCATTCCTTCCTATGGAGCTCATTCCTCTTCTCGTATTCTCCTTTGTTACAATGTACATGATTTACACTCCCTACATATATGGTATAATATTGAGGAAAGCGATGGGTTCTGGAAAGAAGTTGAGCATGCTACTAATGATGTTCTCAATTGGATGGACGTGTGGTGGTCTTTTTCCTGCCTTCCTTTCACTAGTAGGGAAAGGAGATATGGGATTTTTCATAGCATCATTCCTCATGATGCTTTCAGCCTGGATATTGGTAGGTATATATGGAGGAAATAGTTTTCATGAGGCTTCAAAATTCTCAATTGGGGACTTCAGAAATGCTCTTTCAACTGCTTGGTGGACAGCGATTGGTCTGATTCTCTGGTCCTCTGGATATTCAATGCTCTCTGGAGTCTTCTCACTGAAGCTCTACAACTCGGTAGGCAGCCAATTCGAATATGGCTTCTATTTTACCTTTATAACTGGAATGGCCTCAATTATAATCAGACCCTACGCAGGTATGCTTGTAGACAGAATATCTCCTCTGAAAATGATCACAGCAAGCACAATGGCCTACTTGCTCTTATCGCTTATTCTTTTAAGGGCTCCTCCCGCTTTAATCATTATACTGTGGATCCTCCCGATCTATCCTTTCTTCGATACCAGTAGCTATTCTCTGCTCAGCAGAATCATGACAATTCAGCTTCAATCCACGGCAGCTGGAATAATGTCGACCTCTCTCTCAATAGGAGGAGGACTTAACCTAGCAATGTACTATATGCTCAGAAATCAAAGCTACAGCACCATCCTCTTGGTTGATTCGGTAATATTCGCCCTATCAATTGCGTGGTTCATGATAGCTCCAAGGAAGTTTTCAAAGTAAATCATTTTATTCCTCTTCTCCAAAGTATAAATCAATGATGACAATAGACTCCTGAGCGAAAAGCGGTGAAGAGGTGGAGCGACTCTGAAATTTAGCAGAAACATAACAAAAATAATTGTTACTTTGGGTCCTTCTACTGGAACGAGAGAAATGATAAAAGCCTTGGCAGAAGCAGGAGCAGACGGCTTCAGAATAAATTTCAGTCATGGAAATACAGAGATCTGGGAAAAATATGCTAGCTACGTTCTTAGTGTTGAAGAAGAGCTCAAAAGGCCTCTAGCCTTGATTGGCGATCTCCAGGGGCCCAACCCAAGAATAGGGAATCTTCGCAGAGAGCCTTTTACATTCAAAAAAGGAGAAAAAGTGAAATTCGTTTATGAAAAGGAATCTGATGGTTCGGAGGTTCCAATACCATATAAAGAGTTCTTTGAGCTCATAACTCCTGGAGATAAAATCATCATGGCTGATGGCTCTATTTCATTCAATGTAGAGAGCTCTGAAGGTTATGAAGCATACGCTATTGCCGAGATGGAAGGTTCTCTTTACTCCAGAAAATCCTTCTCCATAAAAGGAAAACATCTAAAGCTGCCCTATGTAACAGAGCACGATAAGGAGAGCTTGAAGATTGCTGCTTCCATGGGCTTTTCTCACATAATGGCTAGCATAGTTGAGAGCTCCGCCAACATTCTAGAGCTCAAGCAGACGATATCCCGGTACTTTTCGAGCATGCCAGAAATATATTCAAAGATTGAAACAGAAAAGGGCTATGAGAACCTTGATTATATAATAAATGAAAGTGATGGTATAGTTGTTGCCAGAGGAGATCTTGGATCTCACTTTCCCATGGAAGCTCTTCCAAAGATACAGAGAGAAATTGTGCAAAAAACTAGAAAGGCTGGAAAGCCTGTTATAATTGCTACACAGCTGCTTACATCAATGCTTAACTCTCAAACGCCTACAAGAAGTGAGATAGTGGACATTTACAATTCTGTTATTGAGGGGGCGGATGCCTTGATGCTCACAAACGAGACTGCCATCGGAAACTATCCTCTACAGGCTGTAAGATGGTTGAGAGAAGCATCCAGAGAAGCTATCTCACTCTATGAAGAGGAGAGATTTCTCTATAAAGATGATACTTTCAACAGATTTGCTCATGGACTAACATCTTTGAGCGAAAGTCTAAAAGGAAAAATCCTTCTATACACAAAATCTGGTTTAACAGGAAAAATAATATCGCAGTATAGGCCAAAGGGCGGCTTCTTCGTTGGGGTTCCAAACATCAGGGCTGCTAGATCCCTCTCAATACTGTGGGGAGCCAACCCAGTCTTGATAAATGCTGAGAGCTATGACGAAGGTTTAGTAAAAATGAGAGAAGAGCTGTTGAGCAGTGGTGATATAAAAAAGGGAGATATAGTCATTGAAACATATAGATTTAAAGAGGGCGAAATTCACTCAATAAGGATCTTCTATGTTTCTTAGCTCTTTCTCATTTTCTCCTTTATGGCAGCATGGGCAGCTGCTAATCTAGCCACTAGTATTCTATATGGCGAGGCGCTGACATAATCCAGACCTGCTTGATGGAAGAACTCTATTGAATCTGGATCTCCTCCGTGCTCTCCACATATGCCAACTTCCAGATCCTTTCTTGTTCTCTTTCCCCTCTCTGTTCCTATCTTCACAAGTTCGCCAACTCCTGTCCTATCTATGACTTCAAACGGATTCACCTTCAGTATGTCCAGCTCGAGATACTTCGGGAGGAATTTGTTCTCCACGTCATCCCTGCTGAAGCTGAAGACAGCTTGTGTGAGGTCATTAGTTCCAAAACTGAAGAATTCAGCATGCTTCGCTATTTCGTCCGCTACAAGACATGCCCTGACAGTTTCTATCATTGTGCCAATTTTGTAATCCAGCTTGATTCCATATTTTTTCTCTATTTCCTCAGCAGTGGGTAAAATTGCCTTCTCCTTCACGAATTTTATTTCCTCTGGGATAGCTACTTGGGGAATCATTATTTCTATTATTGGGTTCTTTCCCTGCAGCTTTAGCTCAGCTGCAGCTGAAAGTATTGCCCTCGTGAGGCCAATGTATACTTCTGGGAAGGTCACTCCAACTCTGACTCCTCTATGACCCATCATTGGATTAGCTTCAGTAAGAGCTGAGACTCTTCTGTATAGCTTCTCAAGCTCAGCTATTTTTTCCTTTGAAGCACCAGCAAGCCTTGCCTCATATATTTCCCTCAATATTTCCTCTGGCTTTGGAAGGAACTCGTGAAGTGGGGGATCTATGAGCCTCACTATGACTGGAAGCCCATCCATAATCTCGAATATTTCCTTGAAATCTGCCTTGATCATTTCGGCTAATTCGCTCATAGCTTTCATTCTCTCCTCCGAAGTCTCTGCGAGAATGACCTTCCTCAGGACCTCGAGGCGCTCAGGTCTTCTGAACATTCTCTCTATTCTCAGCAGCCCAATTCCCTCTGCACCATATTCTCTAGCAATTTTTGCATCCTGTGGAAGATCAGCATTTGCCCTCACCCCCAGTCTCCTGAACTTGTCAGCCCACCCTAGCAGGATCTGCAGCTCCCCTCCAACTGAGGGCCTTATAGTAGGAACAGCCCCAAGATATACATTGCCAGTATTCCCATCTATTGTTATCAAATCTCCCTCCTTCACAACCACTCCATTTACTTCAAACTGCTTTCTATCATAATCTATCTTTATAGCCTCAGCTCCCACAACAGCTGGCTTTCCAATACCCCTCGCCACAACAGCAGCATGGCTAGTCATTCCACCTCTGCTGGTAAGTATTCCTACCGCTGCATAGAATCCATGAACATCATCTGGCTTTGTTTCAACCCTTACTAATATGAGGCTTTTTCCTTGCTTGGCTTTTTCAACAGCATCATCTGGATGGAACACAACCTCACCGCTCACAGCACCCGGAGATGCTGCCAGGCCCTTCGCAATAGGTTTGCTTGCCTTGGACTCATCAATCCTTGGATATAGAAGCTGGAGGACAACTTCTGGTTTGACTTTCAGCACAGCCTCCTCCTCCGTTAATATTCCTTCCCTCACCATATCGACAGCTGTTTTTATTCTGGCAATTGGAGTCATCTTAGCATCTCTGGTCTGAAGGAAGTAGAGCTTACCTTTTTCCACAGTGAATTCAACATCCTGAACGTCCTTATTTACTCTTTCTAGCATCTTCAAATTTGCGTATAAGCTCTCATACAAGCTCGGGAATCTCTCCTTCAGGTCGGAAATGTGCATAGGCGTTCTTATTCCAGCAACAACATCCTCACCTTGGGCGTTTGGAAGGAACTCTCCATAAATTTCATTTTCTCCAGTTGCTACGTTTCTTGAAAAGACCACTCCTGTTCCTGAGTCCATTCCCATGTTTCCAAATACCATTGATTGAACAGTAACAGCAGTGCAACCAGCAATTTCCTGAGTTATTTTATTTGCGATTCTGTAGTATATGGCCCTTGGATTCATCCAGGATCTGAATACTGCCTTTATTGCTGTTTCCAATTGTTTCCAAGGATCCTGTGGAAAACCTCCAGCCTCCCTTTTTATAATATCTTTATATTCATTAACAAGTTCCTTTAGCGCTAGTGTTCCCAGTTCCACATCGCTCTTTGCTCCATATTTTTCCTTGATTCTGGTGAGGGCTTCGTCGAACTTCTTGTCATCTATGCTCAGGACAATTTTCCCATATAGTGAGAGGAATCTTCTATAGGAATCATAAGCGAATCTCTCGTCGTTTGTCTGCTCGGCAAGGCCTTTCACTGTTTCGTCATTTAGTCCCAAATTCAGAACTGTGTCCATCATTCCAGGCATTGAGACTGGAGCTCCGCTCCTCACCGAAACAAGAAGGGGATTTTTCGGATCTCCGAAGATCCTACCTCTCTTCTTCTCAAGTACCTTCATTCTCTCTCTTACTTCATCCATCAATCCATTTGGGAGGGAAAGAGTATCAATTATCGCCCAGAGCTTTCTAATGAGCTCATCTCTTACAGCGGGAGGAGGATTTTTCTCCAGCTGTCTTACCAGCTCATCAACTTCAGCCTTTCTTGGTGCATAGAAGTCTCTGCAAGCATCGGTTGTTATAGTGAAGCCCGGAGGCACTGGAAGACCAGCTTTTGCCATTAGTGAGAGGCCAGCACCTTTCCCTCCAAATAGCTTTTTATTATTTGGATCTCCTTCCTCGAAGTCAAATACATATCTTTTCAAATCGCTCACACCTTTTTGAATTATGAATGTTTTTCATTACTTAAATAGTTTTATCATTACTATTAATATATGCTTTGTTTGCTTGAATTGAAACATTGAATGTCTTTATAAATGGACTATTTTAAAAGTTTATCATTTAACTGTAAAGAAAAAGTCTCCAAATAATTTTCTCTTTCATCAGCCTATATAGCGATTTTCTCTCTCTTTTTTTGACAGCGAATAGAACTTCACTTCGAATCCTCTCCTACTGACCATGCATACTCTTCTCAATGGACAAGCCGAGCAATTTTCCGAACAGCTCGAGATCTCGTGCACTTCTTCCAATATTCCCTTCAAGACCAGAATATCAAGAGCTTTTTCCAATTCCTTCTTATCTACATCGAGATCCTTCGCTAGTCCTTCCACGCTTATCAATTTTTTCTTCTTCATTTCTTCGATTATGGCTTTCTCCAACGGGGTACTTGTGTGCATCAATCCTCAATCAGCCTGAGACCATCCTTCTGGGCATCCTTTCCCGAATCTAATCGGCCTTTCTAGCTTTGAGAGGAGAGCAATCCTGCTAGCTTTGCTACTGCTCCTTATGGGATAGCCTGTGGCTTTAGAAAGCTTTTCAGCAAATGAAATAACTTCTTCGTAGGTGGGCATATTATCCTTGCTCAGCCTGAGCATGCTTGCACCAACATACATGTATGCCTTAGGTTCAATGTAGGTTGGCTGCATGATTTCAATTAGTTTGCTGAATCCCTTTACTGCTTTCTCATCCATGTTTATGCCCTTTATTAGAGTTATTCTGAGAACAGTAGGCCTCCCATAATCGCTCAAGCCTTCTAGAGTTCTCATTGTCATTTCCCAAGCATTAGGCACCAAGGGCTGATTCACCCACTCATACATTTCCTTGCTGTATGCTTCCATACTTATATAGAGCTGGGATGGCTTTTCTTTCAAGTTCAAAATAACATCCGGTCTCACTCCTCTTGTAACTAGAAAAGTGGTTAGTCCTCTTCTGTGAAACTCCCTTATCAGCTCATCCAACCTATTATACAGTGTAGGTTCGCCAGTGAGACTTATAGCAACATGCTTCGGGTTCATTGCTTCCTCAAATAGAGTTTTATCAACCTTGGGATGAACTTTGTAGCCGCTTAGAAGCCTTCTTTGCCCCTCTATTATTTTATCTACGAGAGTGGAGATATCCTCATCAAAGTCCGGCATCTTTGTTTCGTTCCAATTTATACCAGCATCCTGCGGTCTAAGTCTCCAGCAATGGATACAGGCATTCCAGCACCAGAAAGCAGCTGGAGACATCTGTATACATCTGTGGCTCTCTATTCCATAAAATTTGCATTTATAGCAGTATCTGTTCTGAGTTAGAGCATTTCTTGTCCAGCTGCAGGTTTTCAATACTGTATGCTGATTAGCAAAATAGTATCCTTGCTTCTTCATTACCTCACTGAGCGCATCCAGCCCTTCCTTCTCTACGTTCATGCCCTCCACCTTTATTCTCTCTTTATATAAATAAAATAGCCGGCAATTAATAAAATGATGATAATAATAGCAGCATAATCAATTGTTCTTGCATAATTCTCAACAATAACCCAATTTTCTCCAAGTAAATAGCCTAAATATGTAAGTATAGCGTTCCAGGGAATTGAACCAACCAGAGTTAGCAACAGAAAAGGAAGAATTTTCATTTTCGCAATTCCTGCAGGAAGTGAGACAACAGTTCTAACTGCTGGCATCATTCTTCCGGAAAACACTATCATGTTCCCATACCTGATGAAGAGATTTCTCGCCCTCTCGATGTCCTTTTCGCTTATCAAGAAATACTTGCCATATTTCTCTACGAAGGAAAGTCCAGGCCCACTTCCAATTTTGTAAAGGATAAAAGCTCCTAGAAGATTGCCGAGGGTTCCAGCCAATATTACTAGCACTAAATTCAATTGACCTCTCCAGACCAGAAAACCAGAAAAGGTCATAACGATCTCGCTGGGAATTGGGATTAGAGCACTCTCAAGCGTCATCAGAATAAAAATTCCTATGTATCCTATCCTCAATATTAGCTCAGTTGAGTAATTTACCACGGTTTCTACAGCTGATTTCCCCGTTCTAATTTGAATTACATAAATGGAAAAAAATGCTAATATTAGGATCGCAAAAAGGAAGAGGAAAAAAGTTTTATTGTTTTTACTCATATCTCTATTCCTCTTCAAGCCTGAGTTATTTTTTTGACCATTTGACATTTTTGAGCAACCGTAATCATTGAGATCCCTTTTGGTATTACTACTTCCTCTGCTATTTTTATACTTCTAATTTTTTCTCTGAAGATGTCTTCTGTCACATCATCTGTGAACACAATTTTTTTCACATTTAAGAGAAGAATAGGTCTATCTGCCTTCATAAGGTCGTTTGCTGTTATCCTTATTTCTCCTATGTCCTTAATTATAATAGACGTCTGCTGAGCTGGTAGTGCTGTCCTTATTGATGTAAGAGCTTTATCTGTGGACTTTTGAAATATCTCGAGCCCGGCATCTAGCGCAGAGAGAAAGTCCCTCATTGCCTCATTTATAGCAGTGCCAACCGTTATATTCAATTCCTTTGCTTTCCTCGATATTCTTTCGTAGAGATCCTTATCAATACCTCTGATCGTCACTGATACCTTCTTCTCCTCTTCCTCGTCTTTATTTTCCGTCATTTCCATCATCATTGTAATACTTGTAATACAAAGGTTTTTATATTTTCTCATTGTTTTATAAAATGTAATAAATTTACATTATTTCAATTTAAGATGGTGGTTTGTTCTTGAAAGAATCAAAGGAAAAGGAAATCCTGAGAGGAAACATTGATAGAATTCTCCTATCCATGGCAATTCCTCTAATGATTGCCGATCTCTCTCAAGTTCTATATAATGTTGCCGACACTCTCTGGCTAAGCTGGTTGGGTCCAGCACAGGTCGCTGCCCCGACTGTATCATGGCCTCCAATCTATGTGCTTCTCTCTTTTGGAAATGGGGTTATCTCAGTGGGCTATGCGAATATATCAAAGGCTTGGGGAAGGGGGGATTTTGAGGAGGGAAAGAAAAGAGCAGGAGCTCTCTTAACTTTTTCATTCCTCTTCTCTCTGCTAGTGTCAGGCATCTCTCTCGCTTTTAGCAATGATATCCTGAGAGCCATGGGAGTTCCCCAAGACGTCTTTTCCTTTGCCTCAATTTATTTCCGAATAATGCTCATTACCACACCTCTAGCCTATATAACAATAGCCTTCTCAGTTATCACCTCATCAGTTGGAGATGCGTATATATCAATGAGAGTTTCCCTTCTCTCTTCCATCTTGAATGTTGTTCTCGATCCTTTCCTCATATTTGGATTGCTTGGCTTTCCAAAACTAGGTGTTGAGGGAGCAGCCCTAGCCACACTTATAGCAAATGCAACAAGCGCAGGATATAGCCTATTTTTTCTATTTAATAAATACGAAAAAATGCATCTTTCTCTATCACATTTGAAATTGTCCTATGAGTGGTTCAAAGAAGCTATAAAGATTGGCTTTCCACTGGGAATTCACAGATCCTCCAATTCGCTCGGTCAAACTGTGCTTGTATCCTTTATCTCGATTTATGGCTCAGGGGCTCTTGCCGCTTATGGCATCAGCATGAGGCTAATAGATCTCGTACAAACCTATACTTCTGGAATGGGTAAATCAACAGCAGTAGTGGTTGGAATGAACTGGGGGAGTGGAAACAGGGAAAGAGTCCACAAGGCATCAATCTCCTCGATCAAGCTAATGTTTATTACACTTATGATTTTAGGGGCATTTCTGGGAATTTTTAGTAAAGAGCTAATAGAAATTTTCTCCAAAGATATGGAAGTGATTTCTCTAGGATCTTCTCTCCTTCTCTATTCAGCATTTTCTCTTCCTTTCTTCGGCATTTTCTATTCAACTTATGGAATCTCCAATGGAATTGGTAATACCTATTTCTTCGGCATTCTCTCCATCCTAAGAACATGGGTATTCAGAATCGGCATTATTGCTATACTAATTGCTATATATAGCATTCCTATTAATGTTATATGGATGATATTAGCATTAAGCAATGTTCTTTCTGGCATACTAGGACTGATGTGGGTTAAAAAGCAGCTCCAAAATAAATAGAACTGCATATTGATGTTTATTATTATGGGAGAGGAAAGCATTATATGAAGAAGCCAGTAAAATTCCCAGTGTTAGACTACTTCAAATTCAGGATGAGCAATTATTAATTTGATGTTATTGGGATGTCTGGAGGTTAGAGAAGAGTACCCGAAAGCAAAATAAAAAAGAAAAATCTTCTTTGGCTGACCTCCTCTTCACGATCTAACTCTTACCGAAAAGATTAAAATGATAACCACAATTGGGAACTTTGCCTGTGCCCAGGGCAGGTTAGTGTGTAAACATGCTTGTTCTCGAAAAACAACCGGAAGGCATTGAAAAGTTCGTGGAAAAGGTCTATTGACCCCAGCCAAGGGGGTCTGGAGCAACAAACCTCAACTTCTGTAGGATTCTGAACCACTTCATGAAAGGGGTTCTTTCCCCAAGTATTTTTGCTTAATTGCGCTAATTGGAAAAGCAATAACGTCAGATGATGAACAGCAAAAACTATTGGAGAAAAATATATTTAGAAAGCTTTTTCAACAATTCCCTCTCTTCTTCTTTAATGATCTTTTCCCCTCAATCTAATTCAATAGCTCTATTTCAATTTTCACAAAATCATCAAAGACATCTTTTTTTCCTTTTCATCCGCCTTTTATCCTTACAAACAATTCCTATTTTTCTTACATGTAAAACAATTTTTGTCGTCTTTTTTTATATTAGAAAACAGAGTTTATTGGCCATTTCGACATTTTTGTTAAAATGAGAATATAATGGAATAAATGACGCCCAGACTCACTGGAGAAGCACATAGAGTAAAGAAATGCATGATCAACATTTCTACAAACATGAAAAGGCAAGAACCTATTCCCAGCCTCAATGTTATATGCTTTTGAGTAATACTTTCAAGCTCGGGGATGGGCTGACCCAGCTGAACTGGGGATGTAGCCCTAAGCTTCTCCAGAACCTTCTTTTTTAGTATTGTGAGGAGGTCAGTTTTAGGGAGAGAAGTAACTCAATTAACCTCTATTCTCAGAGAACGGAAAGGAAGAATGCCATGGAATCCTCAGCAGAATTAAAAAAAGATGATTGATTTAAATGCAAAGTTTCATTTTTTGCTCTTCTTCAGCTTCTCAAATTCAGCCTTACTGAGAATGCGATAAATTGTTATTCCTGTCTCCGGACTCTTGCCCTTCACTGCTGGTCTTCCATTCTTCAATGTGACAATTTCTGGATTCAGCAACTTTACCTTCTTCTTTGCCTTTACGTCGAATGCCTCAAATTCCATTTATGTTCTCCCGGTATTTTAATATAACCATTTCATATATATATTTAATGTTTTTACCGAACAATAAATACATGTTTTATAATTAAGAAAAACATATAATTATAATATGGAAAATAAACAAATAATTGTTATTACTATAAAATCATATATACTTATTCTTAATTTTTTAGTCCAGCTTTTCTTTCTATGTGGATATTTAAAATGTATGGCTTCAGCCAAATATGTTGAAGCGTTGAAAGAAAAAACAATTATTGGAATTGGAACGGACCTTGCTAGCGAGAAGAATCGACTTATTCCTCTTCCTCTTATTGCATCATACGCTTCAGAGGATATTTCCTGGAGGTACTGCACAAGTCTCAATACAATTGGAATGGCATATCCAGCGATGGGTGGGATTCCTATTTTTCTTAGAATCAGGGGAATATCGCTTGGTTCAATCAGAGCGAAAGAAGTCACAGCACCGGCTCCCACCAAAGTTATTGAGATAGATGTAAACAGAGCATTTTTCCATCCTTGGAACACAAGTCCAAATAGGAAAGATGGTATAAACAGCATCAAGTAGAGCTTATATAGACTTTTTATTTTTCCAGTTATTAGTGATAGAAAAGCAACAGATAGCAGAGCCTGAACAATTTTTCCATAATATAGCATTCCAAAAACCCAGATGAAAAACAACAGAGCAGTCATCACGTTTATCTTGAACCTCAAGAAAAATCGGGAGCTCAATTGCTATTCCTCCTGCTACCTCTTTCGTAGCACAGCAGCTTCTGTTAGTGGAAAGTTCAATTTCAATAAATGTCCTCTCATGATTACGTTCTGAGGAGTATCATCCGCAATTATTCTTCCATCTTTCAGCAAAATGAAGCGATTAGCAATTTCCTGTGAAAATTCTATATCGTGACTCGCTATAACAATAGTTGAGCTTAGCTTCTGAAGCAAAAAAGCTATCATTTTTTTCTCTCTATTTCCAAGTCCAGTGGTAGGCTCATCAAGCAGGACTGCGTCTGGATTCCAAAGTGAAGCAACCATGATGGAAATGAGTCTTGCTTGACCCATAGAAAGCAAAAAAGGAGATTTCTCGAGAATATTCTCCATCTTCAGTGATTTTAGAATGTCCATGGCCTCCCCGCGTCCTGGTAAAGAGCTAAGCTCCTTTTCCACCGTTTCATTGAAAAAGGACAAATATGGATTCTGCCAAGAAGCACCAATTTTCTCAGGTCTCACTACCTTCCCTGTATAGCCTTTTAGAGAGCCGAACATTATTCTGAGAAGGGTTGTTTTTCCTGATCCGTTTGGACCAATCAATGCTACCTTTTCTCCTCTTTCTATCCTAAGATCTATATCGTAAAGCCTGTCTTTTAGGCTAACTTTCTCAAGCAAGAACATTGTTTCCTCCTCTGCCTCGAAACTGCATCTTTAACGCACTGCAAATACTCAACATTGTACACTCAAATACCTTCTTGTTATAAGCTTTCTTAATCTTCTAGAAGGACCAAACTCTCCATTCAAAATAACGGCATAGCTTAAGTTAAATAAATCCATATTTTTAGAAGTTCTCCAGGATCTCTTCCGCTTCAGAAATGGTCCTGACGGGAAAAACTGTTCCATTTTTTAGAAAAATCAGCTTATGATACCAACCCTCAAGGTATTTTGTACGATGCTCTGCCATTATAATTACTTTAGCACTGATTGTGTTTAAAAAAGATAGGAATTCGTGAACAGCAGCAGGATCTAAATATGCAAGTGGTTCATCAAGCATTATTATCTCAGCCCCAATTGCCAGAGCACTTGCTATAGCAACTTTCTGTCTCTCTCCCATTGACAGCTTGGATATCTCTCTGTCCAGCAGATGCTCTATTCCAAGCTTCTTTGTTAGGTAGAGCATCTCTGAGCCTATTTTGCCTCTCTCTGTATTTCCTATTTCATAGCAATAAGCCAGCTCCTCTCTCACTGTTGGCATCAATATGAAAAGATCGAAAAGTTGTGGAACTAAAACTGCTTTTCCGGAAACCTTTATCTCCCCACTCAATTCACCCTGGTATACTTTTGGGATTAGACCAGCTATGATTCTGAGCAGAGTTGTCTTCCCGCTGCCTGTTGGTCCTACAACTAAATACTTGCCTTCATTGATTTCAAGGGTGACAGACTTAAGGGTCCACTCGCTGTCTCCTCTGTATCTGAATGATACGTTATTGAGCTGGATAATACTCAATTTCCTCTACCATTCCCGCTAAATTAAACTATTCAGTTTATTTAGATTAGGAAAGAAGCGAATAAAAAAATGCAATGCAAAAGTTATTTGAGAACTCCTGCTCCTCTCAAAATTTTTATAGCTGCAAATCCAATGGTAGTCCCAATTCCTGTGCTGAGGATCCATATTATCCATATGGGAACTAATGATGATATCCAAGCATTGTACTTTCCAACAATAGGTGCAACAAGGTAGAGGGATAGGAGAAATCCAATCACTGCCGTTCCTATGGGTTCTAGAAATGCAGCATACTCAGTTTTCTTTTTTGCCTTCCTCAAAATGAGAGCTCCTATTCCCACCAGCAGTCCTCCCGGGATTCCACCTGGGTAAGCAAAAACTGTCCCTATTCCCAAAATAATCCTAACTGTTCCCACAAGTATAGCAATTGCGGAGGCCCACAGGGGACCAAGGATCACCCCACTTATTACGTTGGTCATGTGTTGCCAAGGAGATGCTCTTGTGGGACCTATCGGTATATTTATTGGAGAAAGAGCAACATCTATTGCAGAGAGCATTAGAGCCAAGGCCAGTTTGCGCTCAAAGCTCCATTCAACTAATGAAAAGTCTCTCATAACATCACCATTAATACTAATTTATTATTACCATTATAATATATTTGATATATATAATGTGGAAATAGCTCTGGATTTTATATTTCCAAAAGTCTTTGAACATGCATTGACTTTATATTTTTCATTTTCAAAAGCTGATTAAGCCGGTGATCTTGCTATGAAAATAGTAGTAGTAGGAGGAGGAGCCGCTGGAGCTTCTGCTGCTTCAAGGGCAAAAAAGCTCAATCCTGAAGCCGAAGTTTATCTGATAGAAAAAAGCGATATGATAACGCATGGTCCATGCGGAATTCCCTATTATGTTGAAGGCATAGTAAAAAGAAAGGAGGATCTAATTACCTATACTCACGACGAATTCGAAAGAGAGAGAGGTATAAGAGTCCTCATAAAGAGTGAAGTTGTGGAAATTGATGCTGATAGAAAAATCTTGACTGTAAAAAAAGAAAGTGGGGGAAGTGAGAAGCTATCGTGGGACAAATTGATTCTGGCAACCGGAGCGATCCCCTCCATTATACCTGTTCCAGGTACAGATCTGGAAAATGTTCTAACAGTGAGGCATCCCGCTGAAGCTTCAGAGCTGAAATTGGCAATCGAAAAGGGAAAGGAAATAGTTATTGTTGGAGGTGGATATATAGGAATAGAAATGGCTGAAGCTATTACAGCTTTGGGAAAGAAAGTAACTTTGCTTGAAATGACCAAACAGCTCTTGCCAGGAAGCATTGATGTTGAAATGTCGAAGATTATTGAAGAAGAAGCAACCAAAAGGGGAATCAAGGTCGTGAAAGGAGCAAGAGTAGTTGAGCTCAGAGGGAGCAAGAGCGTAGAGAGGGTAATTACGGAAAATGGAGAGTATAATGCAGATACTGTTATTTTGGCAACGGGAATAAAGCCCAACATAGCACTAGCAAAGGATATTGGAGTGAAAATAGGCAAGACTGGGGCTGTTGAGACAAACGAGTACATGGAAACAAGCGTGGAAAATGTCTATGCTGCCGGGGACTTGGTTGAGAAGTTTCATAGAATTAAAAGAGAGAAAGTGTGGATCCCCCTGGCTCCTTCTGCAAATAAGGAGGGACAGGTTGCTGGAGCGAATGCTGCCCTGGGAAGAAAAATAGCTTTTCCTGGGATTGTTGGAACTTCGATAACTAAACTCTTTGAACTATATATTGGAAGGACAGGGTTGCTTGCTGAGGAGGCAGAAAAATACGGCTTTAAACCAATTTCAAAAGCTGTAAAAGTTAGAACCTCGGCGCACTACTATCCAAGAGGAGGCCAAGTTTTCGTAAAGCTCATTGCTGATGAAAAGAGCCATAGGGTGTTAGGCGCACAAATAGTAGGATATGATAGTGCTGTAGCAGGTTATTTAGATGCCGTTAGTATAGCGGTTGAGCGTGAGATGACTTTGGAAGAGCTCTATTTCTCCGACCTGGGATACATGCCAGCTGTCGCACCAGTGTGGCATCCTCTCGTAGTTGCTGCCAGAGTTCTGCTTGGAGGGTTACTCTGAGTAACGTTTATACCTTTAACTTTTCCATTTTTTATTCCTTGATCATTATAGATGCTATAGTAAAATTTAAATATAATTAAAAAAATATTATTATTCGAAAAAATTCAAACGGTGGTAAAAAATAGCAGCAAGTGGAGTCGAATTAAAGCTTCCCAGCGGAAAGGAACTCACTCTGTATGACTTGGTGAAATTCTGCTATAATTTCTCCGAAACAGATTTGGAAATACTCTTTAGATTGCTGAACAAGAGGATGACGCTTGATGATCTGAGCGAGGAATTGGGTCTTAGCAAGGCAACAGTGAGCAGAGGTCTAAATAATTTGCTCGGCCTGGGATTTATAATAAGAACTCGTGAGCTCAGTACCAAGAACATTGGAAGGCCAAGATATACTTACTACACTAGCAAGGAAATCATCGAATCGAGGTTGATGAAGGACATAGAAAAATGTGCTAATGTGATAAAGGAATTTATTTCTCTCATGCTCGAGAAAAAGACAGGCCTACAATTGTAGAAGCTTTTCGAAAGCGGATTCGAGCCAACTGTTAATCTTCAACGCTATTATTTTGGATCAAGCCAGATAAATTAATTAGGAAAGCCACAAAGCTATATAAAGTTGAGTAAGACAAAAAAATAGGTGATGTATTATGTCCTCAAGGAGGAAGAGAAGATATTTTTCCGATATATTTGACGAGTTCTTTAGAGAAATTGAGGGAGAATTTGATAGGCTATTCAGCGAGGATCTCGAGAGAATTGAGAAATTGACAAAGGGGGAGAAGAAGCCTCTCATTTACGGCTTCAGGGTAACGATCGGTCCTGATGGTGTTCCTCATTTTGAAGAATTCGGGAATGTGAAGAGAGCTGGTATGAGACCTAAGATAACAGAAGAAAGAGAGCCTCTTGTCGATGTATTCGAGAGTGGAAACACATTGACAATAGTTGCTGAGCTTCCTGGGGTAGAAAAGGATAAAATTGATGTGAAAGTTCATGAAGGAAAACTGATAATAAGAGCTAGCAACGGAGAAAGAAAGTACTATAAGGAAATAGAGCTTCCTAAGAAAGTTAAGAAAGAAAGTGCCAAGGCCCAGTATAGAAATGGAGTCCTCGAAGTAAAGTTCGAGCTAGAGGAAACAGGAGAAAAGGAAGAGGGAGAGAGAATAAAGGTGGAATAAATTAAATTTGCCTCCTCATTAAGCTATAAATGACTTCTCTGAGAAGGTCGCTCCTTGTCGAGTATCCTTTTTTTGCTGTTAATTCATCCAGCTTGTGAAGCGTTGTATTGTCAAGCTTAAATGTTATTGTTCTTTCTGCTTTTATTGGAAGCAGATCGCCGTTGGTTTTTTCCACTCTATTTGGCTCATCTACTAATGAAATAATTAGGGCCCTCAAATAATCACTTCTAGAAGAAAAACCACTACTCCTCCATGCATTCTCGATCCATTCAAACATATCCTCACTGACCTTGAAGGAAACAATTTTTTTGGTTTTTATTATTATCTCTATGTTTGTTGGTCTCTTACTTCTTTCCTCGAAGATAGCAGTATCATCCATCAATTAGCCGCCCTCAAAAGTTCAGATTCTTGTTCAGGAATTATTTAAGGTTCTGGAATCAATCTCTGTGAATAAGCTTTTTAACGCTTTATGATTATTTCCTTTAGGAAGGGTAATGGGTACTGAATATAAAAGTTTTATTGTATTTCTTAAGCTAAGCGAGTAATACGGTGTATACAATGAAGAACTCCTACTCGGAAGAGAGAATAGACTGTCCGATATGCCACCAAAGGCAAGCTTTTGTCATAAGAAGCCTCATCTATGATTTGCCATCCCAAGGAAAAACCCTAATTCTTAGTGGTAAATGCGAGGTCTGTGGCTACAGGTTCACATTTACTACTCCGTTCGAAGTAGAAGGAAGCAGATTGCTTGAATTCAAAGTAGAAAGGGCAGAAGATTTGAACGTTCTAATATATGTTGGAGAGAACACGGACATAGAAATTCCAGAATTTGAGTTTCAGTTCTTGTCAAGTGACTATGAACCGGGATTCGTAACAACCATCGAGGGGTTGCTCGTAAGGATAATTGAAAAAATGGAAATATTATGTAATGAGCAGAGCTGTTATGATAAATTGGATCTGATTAAAAGGAGCATGAATGGAGAACTAGAATTCACCCTCAGGCTTATTGACAGATATGGAAAAAGCGGAATAATCTCTGACAGAGTTATGATTAAGAAAATGGAAATTTGATTTGGAGCTATCTAATTCTTTTCATGCAAAAGGTCCGAGGAAAGAAAAATAAAAGCTCATTGGAAACAGCTCTATTTAGGTGATCTAAGATAGCCAATGCTCAGCCAATTGAATATGGAGATTTTTCTAAATTGGATATAAGGATAGGCCTAGTAAAAAGTGCGGAGAGAGTGAGCGGCAGTTTCAAGCTAATTAAGTTAGTAGTCGACTTGGGGCCTCTTGGAGAGAGGCAAATAATAGCTGGAATAGGTGAAGCATATGCTCCCGAGGATCTAGTAGGGAAAAAGCTTCCAGTTCTAACCAACATTAAGCCGAAAAAAATGATGGGTCTAGTTAGTCAGGGCATGATCCTCGCCGCCGGGTGCGAAGAGGGCGGGAAGCCTGTCATTATGATTCCCGAGAGGGATGTTCAACCGGGGTCAAAAGTATGTTGAGGCTCATTTCCTTCATTTAAATTTAAAATGTTTTTGAAAAAAGCAAGTGCAAAAGGACCAGAAAGAATGGAGGCAGGTCCCATGGAGGGGGAGAAGAGCTATATTGATGCGAGTAATGCGTTAGCGCTGAGAGACGAGGAAAAAGATGCTTCAAAGAAGGAGTTAATAAAGCTGGAAGAAGTTCATAAGATATATAGACAGGGTGATGCTGTATTTTCTGCACTGAGAGGAGTTTCTCTAACTATAAATGAGGGGGACTTTATAGCAATAATGGGACCCTCCGGTTCTGGTAAGTCAACTCTGTTGAATATAATGGGTCTTCTGGATCGTCCAACAAGAGGAAGAATTTACATAGAGGGAAAAGATGTTTCAAAACTAAATGATAAGGCTCTAGCTAAGATTCGCAACCAAAAAATTGGCTTTGTTTTTCAGTTCTTCAATCTAATCAATAGGTTCACAATCTATGAAAACATAGAACTCCCCCTCCTAATAAGAGAACTTAGTAAAAAAGAAAGGAAAATTCTAGTTGAATCAGCTCTGATAAAAGCAGGTGGAGAACTTATTTGGCTTCAGAAAAGGCCTAATCAACTATCTGGAGGACAGCAGCAGAGGGTAGCAATAGCTAGAGCTCTTGTTACTTCTCCAAAGGTAATCCTGGCAGATGAGCCAACAGGAAACTTGGACAGAAAATCTGGCAGAGTAGTGATGGAGGAATTTGTCAGATTGAACTCCATGGGACAAACCATTGTAGTTGTTACGCATGATCCAGAAGTTGCTAACTGCTCTAAAAAGATTATTTATTTAAGGAATGGAGAAATTGTAAACGTTGAGGAAAAAGTTAATTTTAGTAAATGCCTCCTGAATACAACAACCTAAGTGATTTAAACTTGCATGAGGAAGAGAAAATGAGCGGTAGGCTGAACGGACTTCTAGCATTGATCCTCTTAATAATAGCTCTATCATTTTACGCTCAAGCTCAAGCTCCAGCGGATGTTTCCATACAATCAGTCAATTTCAAATCACAGCAGAACAGCAACGTATATCCTGGTTCGTCAAATGCTCAGCTCAGAATAGACGTGCAGTTCAATGTTAATGCCTCCAACCCAATTGGAAATCTGAAGAATCTTCCTCCTGGCTTCTCTCCATCAAGCGGCTATAGTACCTCCTCAGGAGGAAGAGACCTCTATGGGAATGCTGCTAGAAATGTTACTGCAGGAGAGACAATTTATTTTCTCTTTTACCTAAATATTGATAAGAGTGTTCAGCCGGGAACTTACTACATAGATTTCTCCATAACTTACATGGGGAGCAATGGAGATATCATTACAGA
Organism: Fervidicoccaceae archaeon; assembly: GCA_038734945.1. Classification (NCBI taxonomy): domain Archaea; kingdom Thermoproteati; phylum Thermoproteota; class Thermoprotei; order Fervidicoccales; family Fervidicoccaceae; species Fervidicoccaceae archaeon. Next base: position 489,282 of record JAVYOA010000009.1, read on the forward strand.
TTATTTCAGGATCCCCGTTCAAATCAGTCCATACCCAACTCCCCAGATCATTGTAACATCCTATGCCTGGAATCCAGCGGGATACCCTGGAACTCATGGCACATCCCTACAAATAACATTGGAGAATGATGGTCAAAGCACCCTATCCTCGGCATCAGTGAATATATTGCTTCCTGATGGAATAAGCATAGATAATTCGCAAATACAGCTTGGAACTCTGAATTCCGGAAGCAGGATTTCAGTGACTTTTTCAGGTATAGATATTGACAGCAATGTTCAGCCGGGAAATTATACAGCATATTTGCAGGTGAATGCTCTAATGACTACTGCAGATGGTGTCAGCTACAACTCTACTTTTAATATTCCATTTGAAATAGCTGTACTTCAACTTCCTGAAAAGTACAGAGAGCTGAATGTACTTTCTGCTTATTGGGGAGATGTTAGACCGCAACCAGCCTATAGCAATTCCATGTACGCACAGCTCAATGTAATCTATGTAAATGCAGGTGACTATGCAATAAGCTCCATTCAGACAGTGCTGGTTTCCTCCTACATTTCCCCTGTTCAAGTAGCAGCTGTATACTATGGCTCATTGCAAGGTGGATCATCTACAACAATGACGTACTATCTGTCAATTAATTCATCTTCATTTCTCCAGGAGATCCCCATGAAAGCTGTAGTATTCTACAGAGTTGACTTGGGAGGAGGTAGCTACGTCGAGGTGGGAGATGACCTGAATTTTACTGTGAACATTGAGAGCTATCCTCTAGCAAATGAGAAAAATCCCATTAGCCTCGTTTCATGGGGCTGGCAAAATGGCTACTCTGTATTTCCAAAGACTAGAGGAGCTATATTGAGCATAACTGTTTCCAATAACCTACCATTTTCAATATCAGGAGCCAATTTCACTCTTTTGCTACCTGAAGGTTTTGATCTAGACTCATCCACAAGAGAGATTTTTGCTTCAAACCCCATTCCTGCATATGGTTCCTTCTCAATGCAGTTTAAGATTAATGTGGGGGATGTTTCTCCAGGAAGCTATAGGGCACTGGTTCTTGCCGAATATCTTGTCAATAGCGGAGGCCCCGGGTTCAAGCAAATCACTGCACTTCCCATAAATTTCAACATAAGTGATGAGTCTGAAGCGGTACAGGTTTTGAATTGGGGATGGACTGAGGGAAGTGCAGATGTTTTCTCCTATGGCTCCAATTACTATGTTATCATTAGAAACCTGAAGTTCGATGCCGTAAATAATCCTGTTCTGCTTGTCTACCTACCAAGCGGTTTTCTCTTCTCATCTACGAATACTTCCATGGGAGGAGTCCTGCCGGCATCTTCCCAATCAGTTTCCCAAGTGATTCCTCTGCAGAACATACAGGAATATATTCAACAGTCAGTTTCTTCCAATATAATGAGCAGCAGCGCTCCTTCATCATATCAGAAAGGCAGCTCGCTGTATTTCACATTCCCTCTCAACATAAATCTCAATAGCACTGGAACTTATTATGCAAATGCCTCTCTATCCTTTGTAGATGTATGGGGAAACATGAGAGAGATTCAGCTGAAGCTTCCTCTCACCGTCTATGGGTCTGTGAACTACATTGATGTGAGGATCTCTGGAATGCTGGATATAAGAAACAAATACACAAATCTAACTGTTCTCGTGAAGAATGAGGGATCCTCGCCAGCATACAATGTATATTTGACTCTCTCCCCTCCATCATCCATACTTACTCCGCAGTCGTCTAGCTCTATATTAATAGCAAGCCCATCTACTATCTACATTAAGAAAATCGATGCTGGACAAACAATCAGTATACCAGTGACGTTCGTATACAATCCATTTTCCTCTCAATCGATTATGGGATCTACATCTATAGTGAACTACGGAGTTGTTCCTCTTCAGATCTCTGTTCAATATAGAGATGCGGGCGGGCAACAACATAGCTTTAACAACCAAATAGCAATAGCTGTGGAGCCATTCATTGATCTCTCTCTATCTGGAGTGAGTACTTTTCTTTCAAATGGAACTTTGAGAGTCAGCGGAATGTTGATAAACTATGGAAGTCAGACTGCCTATAGGATAAGCATAGATCTGTTTGCTTCAAATTCCTCAGCATCGACCTTCATCGGAGATCTTGATGCTGGTTCACAAACAGCTTTCCGACTGGATCTCCAGGTCCCTCCAAGCATAAATAAAGAAAATGTTACGATGGTGATAAGCTATTATAACGGATACAATGAACTCACCAGAAAAGTTGTTGAGTTCTCGGTGACGGCCCAACCTCCAGAAGCTCCAGTTCAGACGACCCAGCAGCCATCCCTCCTAAGTGTAACCGAGATCAGAATTGCTGTTGTTATGGTGGGGATCTTTTTGCTATTGTCTGGTATGCTAATTTTCAGGATGTACAGAGCGCACTCCAAAAAAATAAGAGAGATGGAGGAGGCTTGAGCTCAATCTTATCCTTTCTCTCCTTCATAGCCATTTCCTTTAAGATGGCTGCTAGGACTCTGGGACAGAGGAAAATTAGAAGTGTTTTGACAATAATGGGAATCTTGATTGGACCAGCCGTAATAATAACAATAGGTGCAGTTGTAGGAGGATATTCGCAATATATAATAAATCAAGTCACAAGTCTCGGACAGAATAACATTATGATTTCTCCTGCTTCAGACTACACTCTAACGAATGATGACCTGAACTACATAAAGTCATTACCAAATGTGGAAGATGCTGAGCCTTACTATCTCCTTCAGGCAGTGGTTAAGAGAGGAGACAAGGACATGCAGATATACATTTACTGCACTGATGTGGATTTCATTCTCAAATCCATAGGTGGGATTAAGATAAAGAGCGGAGAAGCACCACTTCCCAGCGATACACTAGGAGGGCTTATTGGATACAAAATTGCTTACGATGACAATGGGAACTTGCTCCATGGTGTTGGAGATGTTGTTTCAATAAAATACTATGCTTCAGTTAGCAGGGGAATACCTCAATACAAGACCACAAATATAATAGTTAGGGGGATTCTCGATGAGTATGGAGGTGCCCTCTTCTTCAGCCCTGACCAAACCATAGTTATGCCCCTGGATGCTGGTCAGAAGATCTTTGGAATGAAAAGCTGGTCGGGCATCTTAGTCAGGATGAGCGATCCTGCATATGTGAAGGACTTTGTAAATACTATAAAAAATACCTATGGAGACAAAGTATCTGTTATCTCCTTCAGCGCAATTGCTGATGTGGTCTCGAGCATTACAGCAGCAGTTAATTACGTCAATTATGTGGCCTCTCTTTCAGCAGTTGCCGTCGCTATAGCTGGAACAACTGCGACTATGGTCACTTCTGTTATTGAGAGAACCAGAGAAATTGGTGTGATGAAAGCACTTGGCTATACAAACAGAAGAATAGTCATTATAGTGCTTACTGAGTCTCTCCTGATGAGCTTGGTAGCAGCAACTTCGGGAATATTGCTCGGAGTAGCCGGAGCTCTCTATCTTGGAAGAGGCGGAATGACAATAAGGGCTGGAACAAGCACAATTGTATTGGCTGCTAGCCCTGTATTTACGCTTAATCTCATTTCCTCGGCTCTTCTGCTAACAATTATGGTAGGTGTGATTGGTGGGCTTCTACCTGCATATATGGCAGCTAAAATCCCTCCAGCTGTTGCTCTCAGATACGAGTAATTTCCTGTTTGTTCAGCTCCTCATTCAGAATCCTCAACATATCTCTGTCAGTAAAAAGACCAACATTCCCATCGTTGTCTCTCACGAAAACAGCCCCCATTCTTTCAGCCGCTAGGATTGAGGCAACTTCCCTCATGCTGTAGGAACAGTCCAAAGTCCATGGATTTTCGGCTATTAGTTTGACTTTCTCCTCTATTGGGCTTCTGCTTCCTTTCAGAAGTTCCCTCATCGATGTTTCCGAAGTAATATGATATAGAACTTTAAGCAATGAAACAATGCCATATATAGACCCATTTTCAACTACTACTAGATGTCTTATGCCGGAGGTCAGCATAACTCCTACGGCAGCTAGTATCTCTTCTTCAGCTTCAATTGTTATTAGTTTCCATGTTGCTTTCCCGCATATGTTCCCTTGAGAAAAATCACTTACGGCTCTTATGAGATTTCTTTCCTCGATGGCTCCAATTATTTTCCCTTCCTCATCTAATATCGGTAAAAATCCGATGTTTCTCTCCATCATCAAATTTACTGACTCCTTGAGAGAGGTGGATGGAGATACACTTACTATGGGCCTGCTAGCATAAAGCTTTGCGGAGCTCTCAAGAATTTTTCCAAGATAGCCAAGCTCAATTAGCTCTATTCCTTCTTCCCCTTCTATGAATATTGCCTTAGCTATGTCTCTTATACTGAGGACTCCCCATGGCTTCGAAGAGTCGTCAACCAAAATTGCATGATTTCTATTCCTTCTGAGAATTTCTCTGGAAGCTCTAAGGAGACTCTCATTGAAATTCAGAACCACTGGTTTCATATCAGCATATGGAAGTATCAATTAAGACACCATTATAATTAAGGTTCGAGGTTCCTTATATCTGCTCTTATTTTCATCTAAGAAGTAAGAGCGCTGACCTTGAAGAAATGCTTGTGAATGAAAAAGCTCAGATCCTCTCGGGAGCATCTATTCCAAGAATCGAGAGGGACGATTTTAAAATTGTTCTGATTGATTCCACTGCATAGAGCTTCATTATTCTCATGCATTCTTCGCCTTCACTCAGAACTGGAACAGTATCATACCACTTGTTGAATAGCTGAGATAGTTCCCCTAAATAATTAACAAGAATCTCTGGCCTGAGCTCTTTCGATGCTTTGTAAATTATATAGGGAAAGGCGGAGGCCTTTTTTATAAGTTTCCAGGTATATTGATCTGTTTCCTTGGAGCAGATTTCTCCTTCTACATATGTGAAGTTTGCTCTTTTCAGAAGGCTGTTAGCTCTAGCATAAGTATATTGCAAATATGGTCCTGTGTTTCTCTCAAAATTTATTATTTCCTCCAGCTTCAGGATAATTGGCTTGTCCGGTGATATGCTAACTAGGGAGTGTCTAACTGCCCCCCTCCCTATCTTCATCGATGTAGTTTTTGCTTCATCATCTGGCATATCTCTGTTCCTCTTTTTGATTTCCAGGGAGGCAACTTCCTCGGCTTTCTCTAAAAGCTCATCCAGAGTTATGTACTTACCCCTTCTCCCGCTCATCTTAAAGCCGTACAGATTTACCATTTCATAGGAATAGTGAATGAGCTTCCTTGCATATTCCTTGTATCCCAATGCGAATAGAGCCAACCTTATTTGCGCCTGTGGAAGCATTTGCTCTTTTCCAACAACGTTTATAACATAATCAGCAGCTGTTTCCCTGAATTTTCTAATTGAGTATGCTATATCTCTGGTTGTGTAGAGAGTTGTTCCATCGCTTCTCCTCAACACCAGTGGAGGTATTTCCATATCTTTGGGAATTCTCAGCTTTTCCCTCAACTCATCGGTGAGAATTGGCGAGAAATCTAAGCTCTCTGTCCCTTTGCTTAGCGAGAAAATGGGTGAACTCCTTGCCTTTGCCAGGATCTCGCTGACTTCTCCACTCCATATTAGATCGCTCTCCCAATCCCAATTATTGAACTCCACATTTATCTTGCTCAGCGTTTCCTTGAATCCTTGAAGAACTCTTTCGATTATGCTCCTATACATTTCAGCAGTTTTCTTGTCTCCATATTCATAAAGAATTGATATTTTTGAAATTTCCTCTTCGGGATTCTTGTCTTTCAGTATTTTTTCTGAGAGCTGTTCAAAAACATCTGGAATGCTTTCTCTTAGTCTAAATATTTCAGCAACCAATTCATCCTGCTTCGCAATCAATTCTCTGTATCTCTCATCACTAGCAGCTCTGATTTCGTTTTTAATTGTATTTAGCTCCAAAAGTAAGTTTGTGAGGGCATAGATTTTGCCAATCCAATGGTCAATTTTCCATCCTTTGGAGAGCTCCTCTATGCTTCTCCCATCCTCAACCAGTTTCGATAAACCATAAATTAATACTGCTACCTGCCTTCCCACATCGTCTACATAGAACCTTGTTTCAACGTTCAGGCCGTAAAATTTGAGAAGTCTTGCTAAGGTATCGCCAAGGCAGGAATTCCTAGCATGTCCCAAATGCAGGGGATGAACCGGATTAGCACTTGTATGCTCTACAACTACTTTCAGCTTCACTGTTTCGTGCTTACCATATGATTCCCTCATTCTCCCATATTCCTTGAAGAATTCCTTCATATACTTCGTTCTATCTAGCTTTAAATTCAAATACCCAGAAAATATTTGGACATCGGCATCAATCCCCGTTTCTTCTCTAATTTTTCCCGAGATATCAGTTGCGATTTTAAGCTGAATTTCACTTGGAATTCTCTCTCTCGAGAGAGGATAGGAAAAGTCTGCATCTATATTTTCGGGCGGCTCAGAGATCAAATATTCTCTATCTATGCTCGACGGAGGCAATCTTTCATTCAGTGTTCTCTTTATAATGTCTATTACTTTTACATAGATGTAATCTTGAAGCGGCTTGAGCTCAGTGAGAGTCATGATTTTAACTACCCAAGAATTCTTGAGTTCTTAACCATTTTTAATTTCTCCATAAGATATGTGATAGGTTCGATTTGGAAAATCGCACTTTACTTCAATTTTGAATGAAGCTATTATTCCATTTCTCCTGATTCTATTCCCCCCTCCCTCCTAGCAACTTTGAACAGTTTATTATGATAGACTATCACTCCTTTATCAGTGATTTCCATTGGATGCCTCCTCATGTCATGAGCTGTCCCTCTCATTTTCCAGACTATTATAGACCTATATAGCTGACCGTCAATTTCATCCAAATCAAGCCTAACGATGCCATCAACTGCATGCTCAACACCAGGACCTCCAAAGCCCCTCTCTGTCACGCTTACCTGCGAAACTATTAAGCTGGTAGTACCCATGCCAGCTAGAACTCTTTTTATAAGAAGAAGGGTGCTCCTAGCCATTGCTGGCTTCGAGAGATAGAGAGTTGATACAGAATCAATGGAGACTCTCTTGGCGTCCACATCTTTTATGGCAGCTCTCAGGACATCGATTAGCTCTCCCACATCGTCTGCGGTCTTCACTATATATTTTTCCCTTTTAGCAGCCTCTCCAATACCAGATGTAAAAGCATCTACTAAAGCAAACTTTCCCTCTTCCTCGTATTTTCTGACATCCCAACCGAAAGACATCATTGCTTTTCTTATTTGTACTGGATGCTCTTCCAGCGCTACAAATACTCCCGGCTCACCTATTGAGAGGCCGTAGAAAATGTACTGCTGAGAGAATATGGTCTTTCCAGTTCCTGGTCCTCCTGTCAGCAGAACAACGTTTTTCTCAGGGATTCCTCCATAGAGGAGCTCATCAAAGCCAGGAATCCCCGTTTTTACCTTTTTTATTACAGATGACACGTCATTCACCTCTGAAATCCTTTCACCATCTTTCTCTTCTATCTCACTATTAATCTTATCCATACTAAAGGATTAACTGTTGGACTTTACCTAAACGTTTTTCAAAGCAATTAACAATCTCTTCCAAGCGAAAATATTCACCGGCATTCTCAGAAATTAAAAAAAGGTGACCCCTTGCTTTTGAGTCAGATGAGCCAAATTTTTCCACAACTTCTTCAGCAGCTGATTCTATGCATTTACTAGCTTCATATTCCTTTCCCCTGCTCTGCGAGCATATCCAAATGAGCTCTATTGGATTGAAAAAATCTTTTGAGGTCAAGTAATCAATATGCCATCGAATTTTCTTGTTTCTTGAAAGATGCCTGGCGACTCTTTGAGCTATTCCTTTTCGGAGAAAAGAAGATCCAATGTATCCATACACGCCTGCTTTTAAGCTCAAAGTTCCAAGACTTCCTACTTGGATATCAACATTTTTTTCTAGCCGGAAAATGAGAAAATAGTAGCCAGTGCATGTTATGCTAGGAGCTCCAAAGCTCAACTTTCGCATTTTACTATATCAGCCTTCTCTCCAGTTATTCCATTTATAGCCAGCTGAATAGCATAAAGTGAGCTGCTTATCCTGTTCATTAGGGAAAGGACAAGCTGCTCCTCTCCAATCGGTTCTTTTCTCTCTATTAATTCAACAAGCCTTCTCTCCGCTCTCCTGACAAGAGTTCTGGCTAAGCTTACAGCAGCTGCTGCTGGATGCCCGCCGTTTAAGACAAATTGATTTCCAACATAGCTAGAATAAGAGTCGGCGATCTCCTCAAGTTTTTTGAGATCGTCTTGCGAAATGCATTTTTTTCCTGAAACTGTGAATCCTATTCTGAACAGCAAGGCTTGAATCCAGTTGAGCTTTTCTCTCAGAGATTGAAGCTCATTTGGAATAATGCTGCTGGCCAGCCCAAGAGCTGCTTCGGCCTCATCCAAGCTTCCCATGAACTCGATAAATGGATGGCTCTTTGGTATGAATTCCAGATACTTCAAACAGAATGTCTTCCCGCTATCTCCCTTTTTTGTGTAGAATTTCATGGAATTTCTACCAAAGAGATCGATCTGATTTTCGTGTTTTTATTAATTGGTGCATGTTTTTATACTCATTTTTGAGTAATTACTTTTAAATATTGTTTTCCCTTTTTTAATTTAGTGTGATGAAGTTGAGCAGGAAAATAACATACATTGAAGCTGTAATGATGGGCATAGGAGGAATGTTCGGACTGGCAATATTTGTTTTTCCAGGTACAGTAGCAAAGATGATAGGCAGCTGGGAGGTTTTGACTTGGCCAGTTGCAGGCTTGCTCATGATACCTGTGGGACTCATTTATTCAGAACTATCCAGCGCTTTCAAAGTTAATGGAGGTCCAGCAGTATATACAAGGTTAGTATTTGGAGATAGCTTCATATCCAAATTGCTTTCATTCTTAACTTTGATGGGCTTCTTTGTTGGTTGGACAATAGCTATAGTCATAGGAGCGATAGCAGCTCCGATGTATTTATCATTTTCCTTTCCAATGCTGGAGAATTTTTATGCAATCCTTCCACCGATCATGGTAATAGCAATTTTGCTGATTTCAATTTCTGGTTATAGAAGGGCTTCCAGAGTGAACTATGCTCTTACAGCAGCGCTGCTAGTTGTAACCATTTTTTACATCTCAACAATATCCTCTAGAGGAGAATTATCCAACATTATTCCAAGCAATAGCTTGAATATTTCTAGCTTCTTCTCATCCATAGGAATAGTTATTGGTGCATACGGCGCCTGGGTCGGGATACCATCCCTGTACAAGGAGATAAGGGATCCTGAAAGGGTCGTTCCAAAAGCTACAGCAGTCTCAATTATAGCTACAGCAATCGTATATACAGCTCTTGTTATTTCGCTGCATGCCGTTGTTCCATATAGTTATTTTCTCACAAATCCTAAAGCGCAAACATCTCCCTTTTCTTTTGCCTTGGAAATCCTGGGGAGCAATCAAGGCATTAAGGTAATCTTCTCGATGGCAGTATTCCTTGCAATTGCAACTACGATGTTGATAGGAGTTCTTAGCCTGAGTGCCTCTATAAATTCAGGGTCTGAGCAAGGTGTAATACCAATTTCAATTTCAAAATATGATAAAAAGCTCGGAGACAAGCATATCATTTCAACATTGATAGCAGCAATTCCATCTGTAGTTCTATCAATGGTGCCTCAATACTTCTTCCAGCTCATGGTTATAGGCCTTGTAATTGGGACCGATCTACCTTACTTAATAAATGTTTCATCCTACTTGTACTACAAATATAAGGGAATGGACAAAATTGCTGACTACAAACTTAAGCATGGCGTATTTTTGGGACTACTATCTTTTGTAATAATAGGAATATCTGCCCTGAACTTGTCAATGCTTGAACTTTTCTGGAGTGGAGTGACTGTAGCCATTCTCTGCGCACTCTTCGTTTTGAGAGAATTTTTGAGTAAGAGAGAAAAGGCATAAAACTTATAATCTAACTACAATTAAGTTTAGAGCGAGCCGCGGTAGTATAGCCTGGCCTAGTATGCGGGCCTGTCGAGCCCGTGACCCGGGTTCAAATCCCGGCCGCGGCGTTTCCTTTTTATCCTTGAATTAGAAATTTTATACAAAAAATTATGAGGCTTTGAAAATGAGAGGTTTTTTCCCCAGGATTATAGGAGTCATACATCTTCCCAGACTACCATCCATAACATATCCCGTAAAAAATAGTGTTGGTGACATAGCAGCATTTGCTGTGGAGGAGGCCAGAATTCTGGAAGAGCTTGGATATGATGGGGCAATCATCGAGAACTTTGGGGATACTCCATACTTGAAAAGAGTGAGCGATCCCCTTACCCTATCAGCTTTTTCAGTAATAGCCAGAGAAGTGAGGAAGTCTGTCAGTATTCAGGTGGGAATAAACGTTCTTAGAAACTCTGGAAGAGAGGCCTACTCAATAGCAGTAGCCACTGGTTCTGACTTTGTGCGAGTGAACGCTCTTTCTGAGACGATCATATCAGATTCAGGCATTATAGAGGCTGAATCAACAGCGATGCGGGATGTAAGGCTAAACTATCCAGGTGTGAAAGTATTTGCTGATATATTGGTTAAGCATGCTGGCAGCTTATATTATCTTTCTCTCAAAGAGATGGAAGCTAAGATTGGAGGAAAGGAAGAAGGATTTATGGAGAGCATCTTGATGGATACTGTAGAAAGAGGTGGTGCTGACGCCATCATTGTTACGGGTATGAGAACTGGGGAACCTCCGGTTGAGGAGGAGCTAAAAATGATAAAGAGAATTTCGCCCGTTCCTGTATATGTGGGAAGCGGTGCAACAAAACAAAACATAGCTAGGTTACTTGAGCATGCAGATGGGGTAATCGTGGGAACCTCGATTAAGATTGGAAAAAAAGCAGGAAATAGAATTGATAGGAAAGAGGCTGAAGAATTCATTAAGGCTGCCAGGGGGAAAATTTAATGAAGGTGGCAGTCATAGGACATGCCCTGGTTGATCATGAATATGTTGTTGATAGGATAGCTGAAACGGACGATGAGTACAGGATAATTGAGAACTTCTCATCCCCAGGCGGCTCAGCCCTGAATACATCCGTTGGACTGAAGGAATTAGGAAATCTTCCTGTACTTATTGCTAATGTTGGGAGAGATAGGAGGGGGCTTTTTCTCAGAAGCTTCATTAAGAAAAGAAATCTTGAAATGAGTGGTTTAAGAATCAGAGAAGGCAGAACAGGTTTCTGCATAGTTATAAGAGATACTTTTGGAGGAGTCAGAATCTTCAGTAAATTGGGGGTCTCGGAGCCTATTTACTTCGATGAGAAAATGGAAAAAGCTCTAAGAGGTGTTGAGGGAATTCATATTGCTTCCCTGAGTATTGGAAATATAGGTGAGCTCCTTAATTTTCTCACAGCAATTGATTTAGGAGAAAGGATAACGTGGGATATTGGTAGAGTTGTTTCAAAAAGCCCTGAAGAGAGTATTGTAGAGATTGCTAAGAGAATGTCAGTCATATTCATAAGCGAAAGGGAAGCAATGAATATTGCACCTGAACTTTCACCACGGGATACTGCCTCTAGACTGTCTTCATATATAGAGGGATTGCTTGTATTGAAGAAAAGCGATGGTGGAGAAGTTTATAGCGGAGGAAGAAAAATTGCTGCTATTAAATTGAAGAAAAAATTTCAAGCTATAGATACACTTGGAGCTGGAGATGCATTTGCTTCCTCTTTTTTGACCAGTTACTTTTCTGGAGAAAGCGCGGAGGACTCATTAGGAAAGGCCATCATATATGCTGGCTTGAAGGTAGGGAGAAAGGGAGGAAGTAATATGCCATCAGCAAAGGAGCTATATGAGGAATGGGCTGACAGAAGTGAAAGATATCTCGAACATGAAGATTCATGAATTTTACATTTTTGGAACCAAAATATGGAGCTTAAATGCTTGGTTTAAGGCTCATATCGCTGAAAATTACACATTCGAATTCAGATCTCACGCCATCTGCTTCTGTACATAGCTATTTCCATGAACAATATCATCTCCACAACTAGAATTATCCATAAAAATATTTCATTGATTGGCAGCATTGGAATAAGTCCAAGATGGTAATGAAGGATAGCTGCTGTTGAACTTGTTGGGACAATCATGGAGATTTTTGCTATTAATGGAGGAAGTATTGTTGATGGATAATATACTGGAGGAATAACTGAGATGGCAAACGAAAGTATTCCGGAAAGAGGCCAAACAAATCTCGGCTCCTTTACGAATGTTGCCAAAGTAAATGAGAGACCGGAAAGAGATAGAAGAGAGAGAAGTAGCGCAAAGATATAGTAAATTAGGTTTGATAGGTTCAGGATATTGTAGTATACCATGAGTACAACGAACAAGCCTATACCTGGAATAGAGAAGAAGAGCCCGCTCAGCATCAAACCCATAAGGTATGAAACTGGTCTTATTGGACTTGCAACCATCATGTCCTGAAATTTTACTTCCCTCTTGTAGAATACCGTATCTCCCATTAGGCCTATTGCATTAGATGAAATTATCATCAGAAGACCTCCAACAAGGGAAAACATTAGCATATCTGGCCTAGCATATAATCGCATAAGTATGAGGAATGATGCTGGAGGTACAATATTGCTTATCATCCAAAGAGGATTTCGCCTCGCTGCAACTATTCCATTTAACCATGCTAGAGCTAGCGCTGCTCGTGCCTGCACAATCATTCTTCTCCAATTAGCTTCCATTTCTCCTCACCCACAGATCTGAGGAATACATCTTCGAGTGTGGTTACACTGCCTACTGCTCTGCATCCTCTTTCATTCAAGTAGCTAATAGCGCTTTCGAGGTCGTCATTTAGGTAAATTATGTATGGGGGCATGCTGCCATGCACTTCTCCAAACTTCATCATCATGTCTCTATCACATTCATCTAAAACCTCAACTTTTCTCTTCCACTTGAAATTGCTCAGAAGCGAGCTGGGTTCTCCTTCGATTATCTTCTCACCATTATGGATTATGATTACCTTATCGCTGAGCTTCTCAGCTTCATCCATGTAATGAGTTGTGAGCAGTATTGTCTTTCCTTTTTTCTTCAAGAGAGCAATCTTTCCCCACAAGTCCCTTCTAGCAAGGGGATCGAGTCCAATGGTGGGTTCATCCAGCATGATGAGCTCAACATTCATTGCCAGAACAACAGCCAAGAGAAGCCTCCTTTGAAAACCTCCGCTTAAATCCCAGGCAGCCTTATTCATATCGGCTTCTGAAAACTCAAGTTCTCTCAAAACCTCCTTTGCCCTTATTCTTGCTTCTCCAAAGGAAAAGCCTCTCATTGTGAGCACAGCTACTATATATTCAATGGGTGATGGAAAGAGAAGTGGCTTTGCATCTTGAGGTATAACAGCTATTCTCTCTCTAATTTCATAGGGCTGACTAATAGCATCGTATCCGAGAACCTCAATTTCTCCCTTTGTTGGCAATAGCTGTGTAGCAGCTATTCTCAGAAAGGTTGTTTTTCCGGCTCCATTTCTTCCGAGCAAAGTTGTTATCTTTCCTTTCTCCATAGTAAGAGAGAGATTCTTGAGAGCGGTTATTGAATTTCTTTTGCTATTGTAGATTTTCCATAGGGATTTGGCTTTTATAGCATCATTGGGCAAAAAAATCACCTTACCTAATCATAAGATATCTAAAGAGGAGATTTTCTTTAGGATTAATATTAATGCTGTTACCTGTTTGAAAATTAAGGATAAGCTGGAAGATGGCTGGGATAGGAATTGTATAATAAATGTAAGGTCCCCCCGCCGGGCATCGAACCCGGGACCTGCCGGTATCGGCGAGATCATGTGGGGACCGTCTCACTACAGCCGGCCGCTCTACCGCTGAGCTACGGGGGGCTGCCTTTTTACAAGGCATGCGGCAAATATTTTTTCAGAAAATGACCTTTTTAATTTTTCCTGATTTGCTAATCTGCTTAATGAAAATGCTGAAAAGGAAGCTTTCAGTCCTTCTTATAGATAAGAGAGAATATTATCTATCTATTAGCTGAGGCTGAAATATTTGCTTCTCCTTGTCAACTTTCTCTTCTATTTCCTCTATCATGAATTCCAGGTTCAGAGTTCTTTCTTCTAGAGCCTTTATCATTGAAGCTTGTATTTTGCCTTGTCTCTCAAACTGTTTTTTGATATCCTCTATTGTGCTTTCCACTCTGGAGAGCTTTTCTGCGAGCTCATTTATTTTTCCTGTATCCATAGCACCAGATGAGAGGTTACCATTTTTTGCTAGTGCGATTCCATTTTTTATCAGAACTTTTATGAGATCTGTAACTTGTATGCCATAATTTTCAGCAACTTGCCTTAGCTCCTCATATAGCTTATCCGGCAAAGAAAGATGAACAGTTGGCATTAGTCTTTCCCTTTCAAGAAAAATACTGAATTATTAATATTTATTAGATTCTCTGTAAGTCTTTTTATATATAGAATAAGATGGTAATACCACGACCGAGATGCTAATAATAAAATGACTCATAATATATAACTGAAGGGAAAAGAGATGACCCTGAAGATTATTACATTTAAAATCGATGAGGAGCTGCTGGAGAGAATTGACCTACTGGCCCAGGAAACTGGGACAAATAGGAGCGACATAATTAGAAAAGCGATTCTGCTATATGTTAATAAGATGGAAAAGGAGGCCACAATAAAGAAGCCCAGAATAAAAATAATTAAGGATACGGAATGAATGCGCTATTTTTCCAGTCCTTTGAAGGTTAATATCTTCATCCTCTCATCTGAAGTACCCTTCTCACATAGAGAGAAAGGCTGCTCTGTCGAGATCACCTCAGCTTTAGCGAACTTTAGAAAATCCTTTAGAGGGGAGATTGGTAGGTTCATTCCGCTTCTCCAGTAGTGCATGGGAACGAGATATCTCGGATTTATTCTGCTCCCTATTTCCCATGCCTCAGAAGGATCTATGGTAAAGTATCCTCCTACCGGGATGAAAAGGACATCCACCCTTTCCTTTCCCAGCCACTCAAAGTAATCATCCTTTGGCATCTCTCCTACATCTCCCATGTGAAGAAGACGATATCCTTTTAACTCAATGAGATATGTTGAAACAAATCCTCTCTTCTTCCCACTCTCCTTATCATGTGAAACCTTCTTTCCTTTCAACAGCAATTTCTCTCCATTTATTTCGATCTCCTTCTCTCCTTCAAACATATCAAACACAACTGAGTTCGGCTTTGAGACATTTTCCTTTGCATTGTGATCGAAATGGTCATGTGTTATCAGAATCAAGTCAGCCTTCGTGTTTATGGGCTTCAATCCTATGCTATATCCGTCGTGAGGATCAATAATGATTGAAACTTTTTCTGTTTGTATCTGAAAGGCCGCATGACCATGATAAAAGACTTTTATGCATTCCAAATTTCACACCCTAGATTTAACTATTTCTTTCCAGATATTTATTGATGATTATTTTTACTCTTTACCCGCTGTTAATTCTCAAAAACTAAGTATGCTTGTGTCTTTTCACCTCACGCTTTTCGCTATTCTTATTACTTTTTCGACAACCCCGAAGGGATCCGTATCGAACACAAATGCTAAGGGTTCCTTTCCAAATCCTCCCCTATCTATGATCAAATCTGGTATCTTGTTTCCTGCCCTCCTAACTGCCACTTCGATTCCCCAAGGAGTGGTGGCACCCTCCTTATTTCTTATTTCTGGAGGCTCCTCCATTCTATCGAAATAGGAAGTTCTAATTCCCAGCTGTTCTGCTATCTCCTCTAAGTTATCTGTATAAGCTATATTCATAGCAGACCTCTTGCTCGGATCGAATCTCATCATGGAGATCACTGCACTAGCTACATGTTTGGAAGCTCCAAATTCCGGAGGATAAGGAGCAGCTAGCTTCTTTCCAATAAGAACAATCCTACCAGGAAATCCAGCTACATCCTCTGTGGTTCTCGCATACCAGGCTGGCAGACTCATCACGAAGTTTATGCCTACTTCTGGATATAGCTTCGATACTGCTTCCCCATTTTCTATGAGGATTTTAACAGCTTCTTTCAGCGACTGCAGTATTCTGAAGCGCTCAGCTGGTATTTCGATCCAAGAACCAGGATTAACTGGGCAATGCCCTCCACCAACTTTTGTTCCGTAAAATATGGATTGAGTGATAAATTCCTTGGCGCGCTTAATGGATGATATAACATCAAGCTTCCAGGCTAAGTTAGCAGCAATGGCGGCGCTGAAGGAGCATCCAGTTCCATGCGTGCATCCCTCCTCTATCCAATTTCCTGATAGAATGTGGTATTCACCATTGTAGTAAACAACATCTGATGCTCTATCTCCCTCTATATGTCCCCCTTTTACAACAACTACTTTGGGGGAAAACTCCTTTTGAATGACAAGAGCAGCCCTTTTAGCATCTTCAATATTTCTTATTTTTAGTCCCGAAAGAACTTCAGCTTCCATTCTATTAGGTGTTACAACCTCTGCTCTTGGAAGAATTTTGCTCTTAAGAGCATCAATTGCATCCTCTCTTAGAAGGCGAGCCCCGCTTTTGGCTACCATTACTGGATCCACAACAAGTGGGAAATCGTACTTGCTGAGAACCGAAGCTACAGCATCAATTATCTCCTTGCTGCTAAGCATTCCAGTCTTTGCTGCATCGACCCCTATATCCTCAACAACTGCCTCGATCTGTTTTACAACTACAGCTGGGGGAACATCATGTATTGCAGTAACTTCCTTGGTGTTCTGAGCTGTTATGCTAGTTATTGCACTCATTCCGTGAACTCCATGGACAAGAAAAGTCTTCAAGTCTGCCTGGATCCCAGCTCCTCCTCCCGAATCGCTACCAGCAATGGTGAGCGCTCTAGGTGGGTGATTGAATTTCCAAGACATAACATTCACCTATTACCAACTTCTAATCATATTAATAATAAAATTTTCGCATATTTATTCAGCAATTTTTAAACATCGTTCTGCTCCTCCTTGTTGAGTTTCCAATGCTCGGAAATTGAAAAGTAGTCTAGAAAAAATAATAAGCAATAATGAACATGAATTAAGGAGAGATGAACTTCATGGAATTTAGAAACCTTGGATTAACGGAGGAAAAAGTAAGTGAAGTTGGATTAGGAACATGGCAGTTCAGCGAATCTTGGGGAATTCTCGATTATGAAGTTGCCAAAAAAGTTATAGCAGCTGCTATTGAGCATGAGATTAATTTCATAGATACAGCCATAGCTTATGGATTGGGAAAAAGCGAGGAGTTCATTGGTAGAGCCATCAAGGAATTGAAAGCTAGGGATAGCGTTCTCATTGCAACAAAAATTCCAGGAGAGTTTCTAGCAGAGCACGATGTTCTGCATGCAGTAGCAGGAAGCCTGAGAAGACTGCAAACGGATCACGTTGAATTAATGCAGGTGCACTCTCCTCCTTTGTGGAATAATATTCCTACATGTGAGTACATGAGAGCGCTGGAAAAATTGGTCTTCATGGGCCTCATAGATTACATAGGATTGAGCAATTTTCCACCGATATTGATAGAGGAAGCCAGAAGCTGCCTCTCAAGAGAAGATGTTGTTAGCATTCAAGTTAGATATAACTTGATTGAAAGAGAGGCAGAGAAGGAAATAATTCATTATTCATTGAGCACTGGTATGAGCTTAATAAGTTGGAGCCCACTTGCAAAGGGAGCACTCTCAGGAAAGTACACCCTTGAGAATCTTCCAAAGTTCACTGATGTAAGGGGAAGCGAACCAATATTCATTCAGCAGAATTTTGAGAAAATATACCCGTTGTTGGAGAAGCTGAAGGAGATTGCGCTTAAATATAATAAAACGCAGCCGCAAGTTGCTCTGAACTGGCTGCTAAGCTCTTATGACAACATAATTGTAATACCTGGGGCAAAATCTCCTGAGCAGGTAGTAGAAAATGCCGGAGCTTCTGGATGGAAAATGAGCTTCAATGATTGGAGGGAGCTGGAGGAGCTCTCCAGAAGAATAACTATATTTAGAAGCTTGAAAGCTCCATGAAGGATTTTTGCCTTGAAAGTCGGAATTATTGGCGGAGGGATCTCGGGGATCCTCTCTGCTATAAAACTGCTTAAAGCTGGCTGCGATGTATTTCTCTACGAAGAGCATCAGAGCATAGGATATCCCAAGCACTGTACTGGACTTATATCAGAGAGAACTCAGAAGGAGCTCGAATATGCCGGAAAGAAGTGCACAGATTCATTTTATTCTTCGATCAATTTCGAGATTCCGTTTGAGGGAAGATTGAAGCTTTTTTCTAAATACAAGATAGTTCACCTTGATAGAGCTTGTCTGGAGAGAGAGCTCTTTCATTTATTTGAAGATTTAGGGGGAAAGGCATTTCTTGGAAAAAAAGCCACCTTAGATGGGAGGAATCACATCATTGCTGGAGGCCATTCTGCATATTTCGACCACGTAATAGTTGCTGAGGGAATTAGAAGAGAGATATCAAAAAAATTTTTAAAATACTTGAAAAATGAACAAAAAGTGTTTGGATTGAATGTTGTTTATAGAGCAAAGCATGAACTTGAGGGCATTACTGTCGGCTTCCATCCATCTATAGCTAAGGGATTTTTCTACTGGATTTTTCCCACAGCTGAGAATACGGTAATCGTTGGAGCAGGAACATCAAATCCAAGAAACCTGAATAATAGCATATCACTATTGACAAAAGTTTACAACCTAAATACTCCAATTGAGATTGAAAGGTATGGAGGATGGATAAGCACTGGCCCTCCCCCAAAAAGGCAGGAAATCAGAGATATAACTTTTATTGGTGATGCCTTTGGAATGCAAAAGCCTATAACTGGTGGGGGAATTTTTCCAATTACATATGCTCTGAAAGGTGTAGAGGAAAAAAGCTGTGTATCTTCCATTGAAGTTCTGAGGGAGAATTCAATAAAAATAACGAATTTATTGAAAAAACAGCTACCAATCGCGAGGATAGCTCACTCAGAGAGCTTTTACACTTTAGCTAGAAAAATAATAGGAACCTTCAATGGTCTGGAGATAGTTGATGAGCAGGGCCTGTTCGATTATGATAGGCATGAAACGATTTTTCCATACATATTGCTACACTTCTTCGATTTTCTGAGAGAAATTAAAATTAAATAGAAAGGAAATTTCCCCCGCCTTACCGTTCCAGCTTCATCTTCATCTGCCTCTGGCATTTCTGCGGACGTGAGACTGGCGGGGCTCAATACTTCTTCTTTCAATCTGAAAATAAAAATTTACTCTCTGAAAAGTCTTATTTTGTTGTTTCATTACTATACATTTTATATCGCGCCTTTTCTTGAAAATACTACTAAGAAAAATGTAGGGGGGCTGATTAATGGAAAAGAAGGGCAATGATTTGCTCACACACAAGTTAATTCTCACTCCTGGCCCAACTGAGATGCCGAGAGAGCTGCTTCTCTCCCTTGCAAAGGACGTGGAAAACCCTGATCTCGATCAATCCTTCTACGATTTTTACCATGGAATTTATCAGAAGCTTGCTAGATTACTGAACTCGTGGAATCATAGAGCATTGATAATGCTTGGAGAAGCAATGCTCGGCCTTGAAGCCAGCATAATCAATTTGCTAGAAGAGGGGGAAGAGGGATTAGTCCTCTCAAATGGCTTTTTCGGGGATGGATTCTCCGATTTACTTAATTTGACGGGAAGAAAATCAAAGGTATGTAAGTGGGATGAAAGAGAGGGTATTCCAGCCGATGAAACTGAAAAATGCATAGAGCAGAGTCCCAATTCCAAAGCAGTTTATATGGTTCACTGCGAGACTCCAACAGGGGTACTGAATCCAGTTGAAAAAATTGCTCCAATTGCTTCTGAATCTGGTAAATATGTAGTTGTAGACGCAGTATCCAGCATGTTCACAACTCCAATTTATGCTGATGAATGGAAGGTGGATGTTCTCATAGGTGGAAGTCAGAAAGCCTTGAATTTGCCACCAGGACTAACAATACTAATGATTAGCGACAAGGCATGGAAATACTCAGTCAGTAAGAACACAAAATCTTTCTACCTTTCTTTCTCCCAGTGGAGGGGATTTCTGGAAAATAGAGAGATGACTCCATATACTCACTCAATGAACCACCTTAGAGCGCTTGACGATGCGCTAATTAGAATGATAAACGAAGGGGAAGATAATGTATACAGGAGGCACGAGAAGATTAGAGAGGCATCATGGAAGGCTGCTTCCCTACTTGGACTTGAGCTATTTCCAAGAGATATAAAGAGCGCATGTCCAGGAGTTACAGCAGTCCTCCTCCCCAGCGATATTTCATCAATTGAAGCCAGCCAATGGATAATGAACAGATATGGAATAATGCTGGGGACAGGTCTGGGAAAGCTCAGAGAGAGAATACTTAGGATAGGACATATGGGCTTTACAGCATCACTAGACTACCTTCTATTAGCTTATCTTGCTGTTGGGAGCTATCTAAAGGAGAAGGGAAAAGTTAGACCAGTTGATATAGTAGAATCTCTGGAGGCAATAATGAGGATCAAATAATTTTTTCCCTTCCAAAATAGAACTCTATTATAATTAAGCTAACCGCTTTTATTCTTGACTCTTCCTTTTATTTTTTCCATTCTCAAGGGCCTTATGAGCAATTTCTAGGTTCTTCAATCCATCAAAGAATGTTATTGGTACTCTACTTCCGCTGGCAACTGATGAAAGGAAGGCCTCATCCTCTATAGTGAGAGGCTCTCTTTTCTGAATCATTCTCTCCATTTTCCACTTTCCCGTATAAACCTCTAAGCTTTGCTGCATGAAGTCCAACTGTGCGACTCCATTTGTCCCTGTTATTATAGCTTTCCTTTCCTTATAGGGTGTTACCCTGTTCGCCTCTATCGAATGTATGTGAGTATCATAGTCGAGAAGTATAAAGCAGGAATCCTCGTGGTCTTTCGAATAGCGATAGTAGTAGAATGAATAAACCTTTTCAGGAGTCTTGCCTGCCAAATCAATAGAGAGATCTATATCATGAATAGCTAGATCCAGCACAACCCCCACATCCGATATCCTCGCCACGAATGGTCCAACCCTTCTCGATGTGATTGAGATGATATTTCCAAGCACTCCTTCAGCTATTGCGTTTTTCAGCTCCTGATAGGCAGGATTGAATCTCTCTATATGTCCCACCATTACCTTTTCTAGAATAGATTTTGGATATTTTCCTGCAAGCTCTTTTGCTTTCTGAACGTCATCGCCTAGAGGTTTTTCCACGAATATATATTCTATTCCGCTCTCAATGAGCTTTTCCAAAATTTCCAAATGTGTAAATGTTGGGGAAGCTACAACGGGAATAACATCGTTTCCTTCGCTCCTAATAGCCTCATCTATATCCTTGTAAAACCTCACTCCAAATTTTGAGGAGACCATCTTTGCCTTCTGCTCATCTGGCTCCACAATAAACGATAGAGAGTGGCCGAATTTTGGAGCAATTTCATTGAGAACTCTAGCGTGTGCCTGACCCATATATCCAGCTCCTATAATTCCCAGCTTCATAAACGTTCCCCAATTGGGTATGAGGAGCTCAGTTAATATTTTTAATTAGCAAACTTATTCAGTTTAATTTACTGAATGTGAAAAAGGGTTCAGCTATGGAGAAAGCAACATTAACGGAGGGAGAAAGAAAGCTGCTTGCGGTTTTGATAAATTTAGGTAAAGATGTTGAAGTGAATTTCCTTTCCGAACTAACTGGCTTCCCCTCATCTACCGTAAATGCTTTAATAGAGCTCCTAAAATCAAAAGGACTGATTAGAGAGGAAGTATCGTATACTCTAAACTACAGACTTACAAATGAAGGAAAAGAGGCTTTGGAGAACGGATTGCCGGAAGAAAAGTTAACATCAGTCCTTCTAAATTCCGGCCCTCTTTCTATACCTGAGCTAGAAAATCGCTTGGGAAGAAAGCTTCTTCAAATAGCCCTTGGTGCTGCTAGAAAGAGAGGAGTAGTTGAAGTGAAGGAAGGAAAAGCATATCTAGTCAAGGAAAGACTCAACGAGATCACCATTGATAGGGAAGTTCTCAAGAGGATTGGAAGGGGCGAAGCTCTGGAAAAAGAGCTAGAAAGCAGGCTGGAAACTCTGATGAGAAGAGGATTGATCGAGAAAGAACTTAGGAAAGTGAGAAAAGTTAGGGCGGAAATGCCTGCAGCTAAAACAGCTATTGAAACTCAATCGGAAGTATTGGTAAAAATGACATCGCAGGATTTGACCAGTGGAAGATGGAGGGAGGCCTACATAAAGGAGTACAATGTTGAAGCACTTCCTCCAAGACAGCATCCCGGCATTCCAAGCTTCTACATGCTATTTATTGAGAGAATAAAAGATATACTAAAATCCCTCGGATTCCGTGAAGTTGTAGGGCCAATTGTGGAGACTGAGTTCTGGAACTTCGATGTTCTATTTCAAGCCCAAGACCATCCCTCCAGAGAAATACATGATACATTCTGGATAGACCTAGACAACGAAAACTTATATGCTGATAAAAATTTAGTCGAGAGGGCTAGGACAGTACATGAGAGCGGAGGGAAGAGCGGAAGCAAGGGCTGGAGGTACAAGTGGAAGCAGGAAAATGCTGCTAGACTCATACTCAGAACGCAGATGACTGCTGTATCTGCGAGAACCCTAGCATCTAAACCTGAGCCACCATTTAGATTTTTTTCCATAGGAAAGGTCTTTAGACCGGATCTCATTGACTCAAGACATCTCCCAGAATTCTATCAGCTTGATGCAATAATTGGAGATAGAGACATGAACTTCTCTTTTCTGCTCGGCGCGATAGTGGAGTTCTTCGAGGAAATGGGCTTGAAGGAAGTTAGATTTAAGCCAGCTTATTTTCCTTTCACGGAGCCCAGCGTAGAAGGATATATAAAAATCGAACCACTGGGTTGGGTTGAAGTTTTTGGAGCTGGTTTATTCAGACCAGAAGTTTTGGAAATCTTAGATGTCAATGTTCCGGTGGGAGCCTGGGGTATGGGCCTCGACAGACTAGCAATGGCCTTGCTCAACATAGATGATATAAGAAAACTGTACTCAAGAGATGTCTTGCTGCTGAGAGAAGCTCTCTCAAAAAGAATTGAATCGCTAATTTGAGGTGATTCCAATTGCCAGTTCTATACTTAAACCCCGAAAGATTGATAAGCTTCATAGGAGACAGAGGAATAGCTTTAGAAAAACTCAACGAAATTCTCTTCTCTCTGAAATCTGAATCAAGTCTTACAGCGGATGGATTGCTTGAAGTTGAAGTCAACAGCGACAGGCCAGATCTCTTTATCAGCGAGGGCATCGCAAGAGCGGTAAAAGGATTGATTGGGTACGAGAAGGGGTTGTTCCAGCCAAGGATACAGGATTCGAGTTACATGCTGAAGGTTGATGAGGTTCCAAGTAGACCTTTTATAGCTATAGGGATTGTGAGGGGAGTTGAGCTAGGAGAGGAAGGTCTTAAAGAGCTTATTCAGTTTCAAGAAAAACTGCATATAACCATAGGAAGGAACAGAAGAAAGATGGCTATTGGGATTCACGATCTCAGAAAGATTCCGAGCCAGGATCTGAGATACACAATGGTAACGCTCGAGCATGAAATGTTCCCCCTTGGTATAAGAGAGAAGAAAAAGATAAGGGAGGTTCTATCGGGAACTCCTCAAGGTAGAAGCTATGGAGAAATATCATTGATAGGAGGAGCCCATCCTGCTATTTTCTCTGGCGATGAAATCATAAGTCTCCCTCCTGTGATTAATTCTGAAATCACCAGAATTGAGCCTGATACAAAAGATCTGCTAATTGATGTAACAGGTATCGATGAGGAGACTGTTCTGAAGACCCTCGATCTAATTACAAGCATTTTGAATGAAAAAACGGGGAGTATTATAGAAAGAGTGCATGTATTGAAGCCAAATGGAGAAAGGAGGAAAGATCCCCTCTTGAACAAAATCCAGCTAGCTCTGGAGAAAGATTATGCGGAAAAAGTTCTGGGACTAAAGCTTGATGAAAAGGAGATAGCTGATCTATTGGAGAGAATGAGATTGGGTGTGGAGAAAGCTGAAGATTTTCTGTTCAGAGTCACAGTGCCTGAATATAGATCTGATATTCTGCATCCAGTCGATCTCGTTGAGGATATTGCAATGGCATATGGATATAGCAGAATAGTTCCCATGAGACCGAGCTTTTCCACAGAGGGCTCACTTGAGAGATTTTCGAGGATTTCGAGAATTCTAAGGATGTATGCTGTGGGTCTCGGCTTTCAGGAAGTTTCCGGTTTTGTATTGACAGGTGACGAAGCAAATCTTTTTCTAAGGAAAGGAGAAAGAATAATGAGAATAAAAAACCCTGTTTCAGAAAATATGAAGTTTGTCAGACCAACCAACATAATTTCTCTTCTCCTAGTTCTCAGGGAAAATCAGCATGTTGAATTGCCGCTGAAAATCTTTGAAATTGGAGAAAATGTCGTTATTGGTGGAAGCAGAATATTGCAGAGAAGGACTATTGCTCTTGCAATAATGAAAGATGAGCTGAGCTTTGAAGAAATTCAAGCCCCAATATATTCCATTCTATCGAATTTCAGTAAAGATGTTGTTTTCAGAAGAGATAGCATTGATTATTTGCTTCAGGGAAGAACAGCTAAAGTCAGTGTTGAGGGCATTCCTGTTGGGATCCTGGGAGAAGTTCATCCACAAATTTTGACCGAAATGGGAATAAAATATCCGGTAGGAGTAGGAGAATTGGATTTGAGCTCTCTCTCCAGCTTGATCGAGAGAAAGAGAACTGCTTAGAGGTAAAAATTTTTGCAAGCAATTGGAGAGGAATAAAAAATGGTCGATGTAAAGGCTTTTGCTGATGGAAAGCCAAAAACAAGAAGAATATATTTAGAAGATTCATATATAAAGAAATTAGAAACTAGTGTTATTGCAGGAATTTGCGAGAGAGGAAGGAAGTGCTATGTTATTCTTGAAGAAACCATATTTCATCCCCAAGGGGGAGGTCAGCCCAGTGATGCTGGGGAGATCACGGGAGAAAATTTCAAGCTATCCGTGAAAAAGGTACTTGATGTGAATGATGTTCTCATTCACTATGGAATTTTGGAGCAAGGAGAGCTCATGCACGCTGGAGAGAGAGTTGAACTAAGCATCGATTGGAATAGAAGGTACAGTATAATGAAAGCACATACAGCAGGACACATACTCGATTATGCCGTCAACGCTGTTATGAGAAAGTATGTAGAAACAATATCAGCAAGTCACTCACCAGAAGGCGCTTATGTAGTATATAAGATAGAGAATGATGATCCTTTGGACCTAGAGAAAGTGGAGTTGGTGGCAAATGAGGCTGCTAGAGCATGCAGAGCAGTGAGAGTTGTGTACATTTCAAGAGAGGAGCTGTTCTCAAAGCTAAATAATGTTCCAAATTTGGAGAGGCTTCCAGTCCTCAGCTCCTATAGAATTATCTCAATAGATGGAATCAACTCGATACCTTGTTCTGGCACACATGTTATGAACACTTGTGAAATTAATGAAATTGAAGTCCTTGGAAAAGAAAAGGTCCAAGGGGGGATTGCTCTACATTATAAAGTCGTATGATAGTGCATTTGAAATAGGCTTATTGTTATCAGCAACACTATTTAAAAGTTTGTTTTAAGTAAAAAACAAATTATTATTATTTACAGAAAGCATTAATACAATAAATATTTTAATATAATGAATGTTTAGAAATATATTGACAAATGTAATTTAGTGATGGTGATGCTAGAAATAATATTCCATGGAAGAGGAGGGCAGGGAGCTGTTACATCCTCTGAGCTGCTGGCATCAGCAGCTAGCAAGGAGGGATATGAAGCGCAGGCATTCTCATTTTATGGTGCAGAGAGGAGAGGTGCCCCAGTCTTTGCTTTTCTGCGAATAGATAAGAAGAGAATTCTCAGGCATGGAATGTTTTTTAGAGCAGATTCCCTAGTAGTCCTTGACAAAGGCTTGTTCAACTTTCAGGATTTCAAGAGAGTCAGGATAAAAAAAGGAGGAAAGCTGATAGTTAATGCTGAGCAGGGAAGCGGAAGTTTCTTTGCGAGCAAGGTCGAGAGGGAAGGAGAGATAAGCGTTTACTCAATAAATGCAACAAAGATTGCCCTGGAAGAGGGCCTGGTTATTGCTGGTTGGCCCTTGGTCAACACTCCAATTCTTGGCGCTCTCGTTAAAATAAATGCCATGCCTAGCCTGAATTCCCTCATTGAAGCAGTGAGGGAAAAATTTGAAGGCCAGCTTGGTGAGAAAAATGCGAGAGCAGTGAAGAGGGCATTTGAAGAGGTTCATTTTGAGGGTGATTTTCCATGGAAGTGAACCTGAGAATTGTGGAGACAAGCGACAAAATTCCCATATCATTCCCATCTGAGGGAGCAGGAGGGAGGACTGGAAGCTGGAGA
The DNA here is from genome assembly GCA_038734945.1 of Fervidicoccaceae archaeon. NCBI lineage: Archaea > Thermoproteati > Thermoproteota > Thermoprotei > Fervidicoccales > Fervidicoccaceae > Fervidicoccaceae archaeon. Next base: position 515,743 of record JAVYOA010000009.1, read on the forward strand.
TTGGAGAGGCCAATTGTCAACAATGACAAATGCACAAGATGCTTTCTCTGTGAGATCTACTGTCCAGTAAACGTTATTGATGTCAGAAGGGAAGGGGTTCTCATTGATTATAACTACTGCAAAGGATGTGGCATATGCATGAGAGTTTGTCCGCAGAAAGCTATAACAATGATTCCTGAGAGTGAGGAGGGGAAATGAAAATGCTCTTGTCAGAAAAGAAAAAGGAAAAGATGGTAATAACTGGGAACCATGCTGTAGCCTATGCAGTTAAGCTATCCAGGGTTAAAGTAATATCAGCATATCCAATTACCCCTCAAACATCTATAGTTGAGAAGCTCTCGGAATTTGTGGAAAAGGGTGAGTTGGATGCTAGTATAATCAAGGTTGAATCCGAGCACAGCGCATTGGCAGCTGTTTACGGAGCAGCAATAGCTGGAGCTCGCTCTTTCACAGCAACTTCAAGCCACGGGCTTCTTTACATGCATGAGTGGGTGCATTGGTTCAGCAGGGCAAGAATACCAACAGTTATGGCAGTTGTTACAAGAACAATAGGTCCTCCATGGAATATATGGCCAGACCATTCCGATTTCATTGACCAGAGAGATGCTGGCTGGATCATGTCTTTTGCAATGGATAATCAGGAAGTTGTCGATTTAGTGATACAGGCATTCAAAATTGGAGAAGATCCCTCCGTCTATCTTCCGGTGATGATTGGGCTAGAAGGTTTCATATTGGGAGGAACTGCTATGCCGGTCGAGCTTCCATTTGAAGAGGATGTTGCCAAGTTTCTTGGAGAGAGAAGACAACCATATTCTGTAGCAGACAGCGTTGTCTCTGTTGGAAATCTGACTTCGCCGGAAGATACAGAACTGATGCAAATGGACATACAAGCTGCCATGGAGAGATCCAAGGAGATTATCAGAAAAGTGGATGAAGAATATGGGAGATTGTTTGGTAGAAAATATGGTGGACTAACAAGTTGCTACAGATGCGAAGATGCAAAGTATGTTGCTTTCACTATGGGAGCTTGGAGTGGAGATGCAATGGAAGCTGTAGACATCCTGAGAAACCAAGGTATTGATGTGGGTTTGGTGAGAATCAGATATGTCAGACCGTTCCCCTCTGAAGAGATAAAACAGGCCCTCTCAAGTGCCAGAATGGGCATTGTTTTCGACAGAAGCATTAGCTTTGGAGGATATGGGCAGCTATTCGAAGACATAGCATCAGCTATTGTAAATGCGAGGGAAAAGGCTACAATTGTTAACGTAATAGCAGGTTTAGGTGGAGTGAATATAACTGCTGAAGACTTCGCAAACGTTCTTGGAAAGCTGATAAGTGATTTTGAAGAGGGGAAAGAGCTTTCTCACAAGCTATGGTATCACTCAGGAGAGGTGATGAAATATTAGCCTGGTAAAGCCAAAGATTTTGGGAAACTATAAGAAATATGTTTTACCAGGAGATGCTGCGTGTCCGGGATGCCCAATACCGATAGGATTGAAAGTAGTTTCCAGTGCTACCGATGGAAAGGCCATTCTGGTTATTCCAGCCTGCTGCACATCAGTTGTAGTTGGAAGCGCACCTAAGTCATCTCTCAACATGCCTGTTGTACATGTGCCTTTTGCCAGCGCCGCTTCAGTAGCTTCAGGCATAAGAGAAGCACTGCTCAAGAGAAACAAGGAAGATATGAGCGTCATAGTTTGGGCAGGCGATGGAGGTACAGCAGACATTGGGATGGCATCGCTCAGTGGTGCTGCTGAAAGAAACTCAGACATCATATATATAATGTACGACAATGAAGCATACATGAATACGGGGATCCAGAGAAGCAGTTCTACTCCGGAAGGAGCCTGGACCACAACAACTCCGATCCTGGGAAAAACAGAACAGAAGAAGGACGTAGCGAAAATAATGATGTCGCATAATGTCCCATATGTAGCTACAGCAAGCATAGCTTATCCGCACGACTTCTATAACAAGCTAACTAGAGCTTTGAAAATAAAGGGGTTCAGATTCATCCAGCTCCATTCTCCTTGCCCAGTTGGGTGGAGGTTCGATGCTTCTCTCACGGTTGATGTAGCAAAAGCTGCTGTGGAAACTGGGATGTGGATTCTGTATGAGTATAGAGATGGGAAGCTTGAGTTCTCGAATCCAAGCAAATATTTAATTGAGCACAATGGCTTCAAACCAATTGAGGATTACTTGAAGCTTCAGGGAAGATTCAGCATCATTGGAAGAGAGAGAATAAAGGAGCTATATGCTGAAAGAGATAGAAACATTGAATGGTTCAAAAAGCTGCTCTGATATCTCAAGCTTTAAATCTGAATCTTTTTCAAGTATTATTCTCCTTTTTTTCAATCTCCTCAACTATTATTTTCTCTGCTATTCCTCTTCCAAAAGCAACCTGTATTTTCCTCACCTCAGCTATAATTGGACCATACGAGTTGCGAACTATCCTCATTTCTGTGCCTGGAACTACCCCCAGCCGAAGGAGCTTCGAGAGCACAGCATTTCCACCTACTATTTCCAGTACCTTTACTTCCTCTCCTTCCTTAGCTTCACTCAGCCTCTTCATTCTTAAGTTTCAACTCCATCATTTTTATAGACTCTCCAATTCCCAGCTCTGCTCTAGACCCACTCTCTCTATCTACTATTGTTACCACTCTACTTTCAGCTTCCTTCTTGCCGAAATATATTGCGTATTTATAGTTCATTGCGTTCATTCTCTTTTTCTGCTTTTCTGGAGTCCTTCGAAGCAGATCCATCTCAACAATTATCCCCCTTTTCCTCAGCTCCATAGCATAGTTCCATGCTTCCCTGTATACGGATTCATCGAGAACTACAATGAAGGCCCCATTAATAGCTTCTCTCAGATTTATCAGCTTCCTCTCCAACATTACATCAATTATTCTCTCTATTCCCAGGCTTCCTCCAGTAGCTGGGAGAGGCTCCCCCTTGAACATTGAGATCAAGTTGTCGTACCTGCCTCCTCCAGAAACCGATCCTGGACTACCTTCTGTCAGCACAACTTCAAATATTATCCCAGTATAGTAATCCAGTCCTCTCACCAGGCTGAAATCAAACATCGCCTTATCCTTAGAGTAAAGTAGAGACCCAAGCTGCTCCAGCTCCTCTATATACTTGCTTTGCTCTCCGCCTGCCAAATCTTTTAAAGCATCCCTAACTTCATTCAATTTAGATTTAACGAGCATGGATGAGAGCTCATCTATCTGCTCATTTGATAGACCAATTCTAATCAGCTCGCTTCTAACTCCATTTTCCCCGATTTTGTCTAGCTTGTCTATTGTCCTAAGAATTGTTAGAGATTGCTGACCAAATTTCTTTTCAACTAACTCTCTCAGCAGTCCTCGATGGTTCACTCTAACAAGATAGTCATTGAGTCCTAGATTTTCAAGACACATTGAAATAGTGTTTATAATCTCTGCATCCGCTTCAACATAGGGAGAGCCCACAGTATCTATATCAGCTTGCAGAAATTCTCTGTACCTGCCTCTCTGAGGTTCTTCATGTCTCCATACTAGCGATATTTGGTGTCTCTTGAACGGAAGCTGGATCTCTGGGTGCTGGGAAATGAAGCGAGCCAAAGGTACAGTCAAATCATATCTCAGAGCATACTCCTTATCGCTGAAAGGATCCTTAAATCTCCATACGAGCTTTTCCTCTGCCTCTGGTCCATATTTGCCTGCTAGTGTCTCCCAATATTCTAATGATGGGGTATCCATTGGGGGAAAACCAGCAACCTCAAATATTTTCCTAACTCTATCTATAACCTTCAACCTTGCCCTCATCAGCTCTGGGGGGAAATCTCTAAAGCCTCTTGGGATCTCAGCCTTGCGCATATCAACTTTCCCTTACTCTCTGAAATTTATTGTAATGTTAATAAACTCTGGGTTTTGAGCTATTTTTTCAAATATACCTGCATAGCTCTTGGGTTGCGCCAATCTAGAACTCATCACGAGCTCATAGAGCTTTCTTCAGACACCCTCTTTCCTCAAGGTGAATCAGCTCCAAGCCCTCTTTAGCCAATTAAAAAGCCTTTTCGCTCGAGAAAACCTTTTCATCTGAAGGTACAGGTTTATGGTAGCTTTTAGCTCCTATCATTCTCAGCTCACATTATATGCATTCGTATTTCCGCTTATTTCGGGCATTGATGATCCTAAACCTGGATATCTATTGCTTGTCTTCCCTTGAAGTCATTGTCTTTGATTTGTATGCCATGAAGGACTCTATATGCTCCAGTAGCTATTCGCACCGAAGGCTTCCAGGATGCAAAATGGAGTCTGAATGGAAAGTGCAACTATAAAAAAGAGATCTTAAATAAACAGGATATGAAACAATATATTCTAAAATTTGGAAGGATCTCTTGGACGTTCATGTGAGAATTGAGTCAAGGTGATCGAAAATGGGTATTAAGGAGCCACAGCAACCAACACAGGCTACGGAAAAAGATAAATGGATTCAAAAGATGCTTCGCTCAGCAAGGACATATCACAAGCTTTGTCCATATTATGATAAAAAAACTCAGCAGTGCTTTATTAAGCTCGGGGAGGACTGCGATAGGGATGGGAAATATGATACCTGCCAGGTCTTCATGGACTTCCTGTCATCGAAGTATGATGAGTACGCATCAAAGGGTAGAAGCCTTCCTGTTGACTTTTTAGATATTACACATTGATCTCGCGCCTCATGAGCAAGAGAGAGAAGCTAATGATCATGTATTCAATTGGTTTAAATGGAGGGGAAGAGGAGAAAAATAATGAGTGAGTGGATTGCTATTCTCGACTACGATATGACCATAGTTGACAGCCTGAAAATATTCTATAGAGTTTACAACGATCTTCTCAGGAAGTACTTCGGGGAGGAAGTAAGTATTGATGAATTCAGAGAGATGTTCTGCAAAAATACAATAGATGAATACAAAACTTACCCCCCCAGTTTTTGGGAAGAATTCAAGCAGTTATATAGAGCCATGCATCCAAGCGAGATCTCTCCCATGCCAGGGCTGGGAAATTTCCTGAAAGTTCTTGAAAAATTGGGAATGGAGGCCTATATCATAACTGGGAGAGGGGTAGAGCCGCAGGATATAGAAAGGGAACTCCGCTTTCTGAACATAGAAAAATTCTCGGGGAAGATAAGGACGCTTAAAGGCTCTGGAGGAGAGCATCCATTTGACAAGACAGAGGAAGTTAGAAAGCTCCTCTCTGAAAAGAAGGAATACAAATGCATAATGTTCGGCGACTATGCAGATGATATAATAGCAGCTAAGAAGAATGGCTGCTTGGCAGTGGGCATTACGAATGGCTGCAAGTCCCCAGAATATTTCAAAAGAATGGGGGCAGATTACGTTATAAAAGATTTGGAAGAAGGAGCTGAGCTTGTTAATAGGATTGTGATCCTTCCTCCCTAGCTGAGAGAATAAAATATTTCCCCTTTGATGAATTCACTATCTTGGCCTTTCTCAGCGAATTTACAATCTTTCTAATTTTCTCCTCGCTGGCCATAGTTTTCAGCTCTGAATGGATCTCCTTTATGGTTACCTGGCCCCTACTTTTAATTATGTTCAATATAATCTCCGAGAGCTTATCCTCATGAGGAGTGACCATCACTACTATATCCTTGGACTCATAGATGACTTCTTGACTTCCACTGCGGAATTTCTGCCTAACTTCCAATATCCCACACCTAATATATATTTTGAGCATGCAATAGATAAAAGGAAAAAGGCAAGGAGGAGAAATAGATGGATCCCAGGAAATTGAAGGGTAGAGATTTTCTTTCTATAAATGATTTCACCGAGCTGGAAATGAGATATGTAATCGATACTGCCCGCGAGCTGAAGAGGTTATACTACATGGGAAAGAGAAGGGTTAACCTTCTGAGAAACAAAGTTCTCTTCCTCATATTTCAGAAACCTAGCACGAGAACAAGACTCAGCTTTGAAATTGCCATGAAGCAGCTGGGAGGAGAGGCAATTTATTCTGGATGGAATGAGCTTCAGCTTGGAAGGGGTGAGGAAATATCTGATACTGCCCGCGTTCTCTCCAGATATGGGGACGGGATCGTGGCAAGAGTCTACGGACAGGAAAGTCTAGAGGAGCTGGCAAAATATGCAGAGATCCCAGTCATAAATGCGCTGAGCGATCTAGAGCATCCAGTGCAGGCTCTATCCGATATGATGACTATCGAGGAAGTCTTTGGAAAATTGGAGAACATAACAATATCCTTTGTTGGAGATGGAAGAGATAATGTTCTGAACAGCCTCATGATTTCCTCTCTCAAGCTTGGAGCAAATTTCAGAATAGCCACCCCAGACGAGCTGAGCCCGCTAGAGAGCTATGTAAAAATTGCCTCGGAAATAGCTGATGATAAGGATCTGGAGTTCTTCATTACTAACGACCCTAGAGAGGCTGTCGATGGAGCAGATGTCGTATATACGGATACTTGGGTCAGCATGGGGAAGGAAGAAGAGGCCAGTAGAAGAAAAAGCATTCTGGCACCCTATCAAGTCAACAGCGAACTCTTTTCTCTGGCAAACGAGAAAGCAGTATTCATGCACTGTCTGCCTGCTCACAAGGGAGAGGAAGTTTCCAGGGATGTCTTTGAATCAAGCAGGAGCATTGTATGGCAGCAGGCTGAGAACAGATTGCATTTGCAGAAAGGTCTCCTTTCCATTCTCATCTGAAATCGTTTCATTTAATAACCCTTAAAATATGATTTTTTTGCTGATTTTCAGCTAAGAAAAATGCATTACTTTGAAACGATTTCGGTGAAACTCATGCGCTCATTCCTACCAAGAGCTTCAATCCTCTCTCTTTCAGTTGCGCTGATAGCTCTTTCTGCCCAAATAAAATTCAACCTGGGACCTGTGCCATATACAATGCAGAATATGGGAATCACAATAGCTTCCCTCCTTCTTCCGCCGTTGGATGCATTAATGAGCGTCCTCATTTATATCTCCCTCATAGCTATTGGACTGCCACTTGCTTCAGGAATGAGAGGAGGGATTTCCGTTCTCATAGGATATACTTCAGGATATATTTGGGGGTTCGCTATTTCTGCTCCTCTCATGTCAATGCTTTCAAGGGCCTATTTAAAAAGGAAGAAGATCCCTCTGAGAAGCATAGGAAAGAGAGAGGCAGCAGCTCTCCTTCTGATCTCAGTGCTTTCATTTATTCCAACATACTTACTGGGATATCTCGTTTTCCTCAGATATGCTGTTCCTAGCTCTTCCCTCTATCTCTGGAGCTCCAATGTGGCATCAAGCATTGGTTTCTCATCAGAAAACATATACCTCATGATCTTTGCTGCCTCAGTTCTCATTTTTCTCCCCCAGGATGTTCTGATGGATCAAACTATTGGAATAGCGCTGGCGAAGGAGATCGATCGCTTTCTGCATGAGAGGGGTATTGAATGGGAATAAATGGAATAGAGGCAAGAGAACTATCAATATCAGCGAAGAGAAGGAAAATACTCGAGAACATAAATTTTGAAGCTAGTCAGGGAGAGCTAGTAGTTATCAGCGGACCGACTGGAAGCGGAAAATCTACGCTCATGAAGGCGATAGGAGGAATACTTTACAGCGTATACAGCGGATTCGATGTGTCAGGAAAAATATCTGTTTTTGGTTTGAATCCTGAAAATGCTCTAAAGAGAGGATTTATTTCCTATGCTCCACAGGACTCCAGGAGCTTCTTCATTGGCAGGAATGCTCTAGAAGAACTTGAGTATCATGGCATTAATTGGAAAGAGATCTCCTTTCCAGAAGAAAAGCTGCTCATTCCAATTAGGAATCTCTCTGCTGGAGAGCAGTACAGGCTCATAGCTGAGATCTCATTTGCTGCCAAGAAGAAAGTCATAATGCTGGATGAGCCCTCCGCCTTTCTTGACTCAGAAACACTGAGCAGAATTCTAAGCATTGTTAAGGAAAAAAGCAGAGAGGAAAGGTCAATTGCTCTTATCTCTGACCACAGAGTGGAGGGCTCAACAATCGGAGCTGATAGGAAAATTGAGCTTGGAAGCCCACAAGTTAGCTGCAATAGGCCAGACCTATCCTCATGGATGAACAAGAAAAAGGGCGGGAAAATAGCTTTGAGAGATTTTTCCTTGAAAAAGGGAAACAAGATCATTGCGAGAGGAATAGAGTTTGAGGTTGGAGAGGGGGAAATAGCAGCTCTTCTTGGTCCGAACGGTTCGGGAAAGAGCAGCTTGCTGAGGGAAATCGCGATTGCTTCCTCCAGAAATGCAAAAAATGAAGTTATAACAAGCGGAAGGGTTTTCTACATAGCAGAGTCTCCTCTTTATCCCTTTGCAGAGTCAACAGTGATTGGAGAGATAAGAAGATGGAAAAGAAAAAATTGGGAAAATGGAGGTATGGAGGAAAAAATTCTGCAGGCCTTCAATCTCCATGAGCTCTCTCAGCTGCTCCCATTTTCTCTAAGCATTGGGCAGTCCAGGGCTCTCTCAATTGCTTCATCAATACTTGCCGAACCAGATATATTGATCATAGATGAGCCATCCTTGGGACTAGACAGGTGCCTATTCGAAGCAGTAATCGAGTACTTGGAATCATTCAGGAGCTCTGGAGGAACAGTTCTTATGGCAACCCACGATCCAAGGCTTGTCTCCATTTCTGACAGGAAAATATACATGGAGAGCTTTCTGGTGAGATAAATGCACAGCATTGTTGATTCTCTCTTCTCCCCAAGCAGGAGAAGAAGAGTGGATCCGATCTTTATGCTATCAGCCAGCATCATCTATTCCATAGCAATTTTTCTCCTTCCATTAAAATGGCTGATCATCGTTTCTTCCTCATCATTGATTCTTCCGCTGCTCTCTGGTGCTTCTATATCTGCAACTCTCATAGCAACACTTTTCCCCTCATTTGTCTATGTTCTTTTGGGTTCATCGATTCAGCTGTTCGCGCTAAAAAGCATTGAGATTTCCTATTTGTATTTGAACTTTTTCAGATTGCTTGCTCTGAGCTCATTTTCCATTTTCTATATAAAGCTCTCAGATATACCAAGAACAATCAGAGGGCTTTCAAGATTGTCGAGGGAAATCGCACTGTCTACTGCAATGTCAATTAAGCTGATATATGAGGGCAGCTGGCTCATGGCTGAGCTCTATGAACTTGAAAAAATAAATAATCAATTCGAGAGAAGTCTGAGAGTGAGGGCAGGAGGACTGTTGCAATTCTCAAGGGCTCTGCTCTTCAACCTCCTCAATAGTGCAATCTTTTCAATGGAGGCGGCAGCATCCCTTTTTCCTAAATTATTTGAAGAGGCAGGTCGAGCAAAAGATGAGCAAGCTATCGAGGACAAACATTGAGATTTTCAAACTGCTCCTAGAAAGGGGCAAACTATCGGGGGAGGCCTTGTCTAGAGAGCTCGGGATATCTAGAGCTACAGTGAGCCGAAGGGTTAAGGAGCTAAATGAAAACGGCTTTTTCATCAATGCGGATGATGAGGGCTACTCTGTCCCCTCCAATGAATTGCTATTGTTCCTAAATAATTTCCTTGGAAAAATGAGGGCTTCTCTTCAATACAGGGCTGTGCTCCTCGATTCATGCGACAGCTCACAGGACCTTGCAGAGGATATGGCAAGAAGAGGTGCTGAGGAAGGAAGCTTCGTGATTTGTGGAGAAATAAAGAGCGCAAGAGGCAGGCTTGGGAGAAGGTGGATCGCGAATCGAGGAGGACTATGGCTCTCCCTCATTCTGAAGCCAGGCTTCATCGAGGGTATACATCTAATTTCACTAGCGCTTGGAGTTTCCTTTGCCCAGGGGATAGAGGAAGTGCTTGGAGTGTCGCCCAAGCTTAAATGGCCCAATGATATAATGATAGCAGAAAGGAAAGTTGGAGGCATTCTGGTTGAAGCAAAGGTGGATCCTGATGGTTTTGCTTATGCAATTGCTGGCGTGGGAATAAACGTTAACAATGATATAGAACCCTTTTTGAAGCAAGAGGCAGCCTCCCTTAAGAACATTGTAGGGAGGGAAGTACCAATTATTCCCCTATTGGGAAGATCTCTCTATCTATTCAGCCAGAAATATGAGAATCTGAAGGCTAAGAGGACCCAGGAAATTATTCTCCAATGGAAAGCAATGTCCATGACATTGGGAAGGAGAGTGAAAGCCATTTTCAAGCCAGACGATGCTAAGGAAGGGATAGCTGTTGACATCGCTTCAGATGGCTCTCTCATTCTTCAGCTGGACAGTGGTGAGAAGGTGAGAATCTATGCAGGAGACATTGTACATCTTAGGTAATCTGAGAATATTTTCAATGTGGGGAGAGGACCAATAGATTCACTTCTCTGACGTATAGGTTATCACTTCCTTGTCCAAAATTAGAAAGCTCTCCTCTGCTTGAGCGACCTGAGAACCGCTTATCTCGATCAGAACTGGATACTGCTGGGCAGCTCCATTTCTCAACAACTCAGAAACTGCGTTTCTGAAGATATGAAAGTTCTGCTCCGATGCATACCATCTCTCAGAAAAGGGCAGCTCCTCTCTCTCCTGGTAAATTCTCTCATATATGCTCCTCGATTCATTGCTGATGCTCTTCAGCTTTTTTGGAGGAACGCTCTTCAATGAGTAGATCCCTATAACTTTTCCATCAACTACGTAGCCTTTCCCCTTGGTGGAAAAAGGTTCGATAGCTACTGCAGAGTTGGAATTTATGCTTCCTCTAATTCCAAAAGATGAAACGTTTGGAATGCTAAGCCCCGTGTGCAGCTTGAATCTCTCCAGCCCATGACCCGTGAGGTTTCTTATGGGAGTAGCTCCATAGCTCCTGATTACCCTCTCTATTGTTTCTCCTATCAAAGATAGCTTCACTCCAGGATGCAGTATTTCCCTAACCCTCTCAACAGCCTCTTGAGCAGCCTTGATTAGATCCTCATTCTCTCCATCGAGATCAATGCTTATAGCAGTATCTGCTATATAGCCGTTGACGTGCACACCAATATCAATTTTCAGAATTCCCCCCGCCTCCAGAACTTCCTTGCTGTCGAGTAGGGGAGAGTAGTGCGCAGCAATTGAGCCAATGCTTAGATTCACTGGAAAGGCTAGGGATCCGCCAAGCTCTCTGATGATGCCCTCTATTTCCTGGGCCAGGGAAAAAAGGCTCACTCCTTTTCTCACCAGCCCTCTGGCCCTCCTCTTCACCTCGCTGGCTATTTTACCTGCTTTGAGATAAGCATTAATTACCTCTGGAGCTAACGATGTCAAGATGAACACCTGTCACCAGTAGAATGAATAAGAACAGAGAAAATAAATAGTTTAACGCAGATGAGGTAGTCCGCATAATGAAATTGAATCCATGGCTACTGGTAGCGGTTAGCTTACTAATAGTTGCAGCAATATATGCAGCATATCTGGAGATACTGGAGATCAATATTCTACAGGCAATGAGGAACAACTTGCTGGGAATATTCATATCCGCAGCATTTATGCTTGTGGCAGAGATAGTGAAATCAATTCGCTCACTCATAATTTTTAGAAAAATAGGTTATAGAGTAAAATTCAAGAACATTCTGATATCGCGATTTGTTGGAAACTTCATGGGAATTGTTACTCCATCGAGCTTTGCCTCCGAGCCAGGAAGGGTCATGAGCCTGGCAATGCTTGAGGGGACCCCCATGGAGGGAATAATGGCAGCTGGAGTTCTTGAGACTTTCTACGATTCAACTTTGATAGCAATAGTAGCAGCAGGCTTCTCGCTATACAAGCTTCCTAGCTCAATTCTGATATTGCTCTCCTCTTTCTTCATCCTTGGCCTCTGGACATTTATTTTTGCTGGCTTCGTCTTCAGAGATTCCATATTTCGCAGAGTATTTTCTTATTTGGAGAGGAGAATGGGTGATAGAATAGTGGGCGCTTCAAGGAAAATACTAAGCCGCTATGCAGAATTTGCAGAATTCACGAAGAGCGGATTGGACCCTGAAATAAGCATTTCATCATTCCTCATAACCATACTCACTCTCCTGCTGTACTCCGCAAGCTTCCTCTCATTTACATCTGATTCCTCAGGAATGCTCTTTCAGCTAATCCATGGGGCAATTGCATATTCTTCAAGCTATACAATGCAGGTCTTTCCAACACCAGGAGGAAGCGGCTTCTTCGAATATGCTCTTTCCCTGTCATTGAGCGCTTATACCTCTGCTCTATGGAGAATCACATATCTGATGGTGAACTTAATTCCGGCTGGATTGATCCTGATCTTCTTCGTGAAAATAAGGAGTGTTATATCCGAAAACATAAAAAAATCCATATTCAGCTAGTTTCAGCAGCCTTCTCAACATTCTCATTGCCAGCTCTCTTCCTGGTTAGATAGAGAGCTACTGCAATGAAGAACAGTGTTATGACAAGTATAATGAACAAATATCCGTCTCCAGAAACAGGCGAAGAGCCTGATGGAGAACTCGTTGGTGTGAAGTTGCTGGGTGTTGTTGTTGTAGTTGTTTGTGTGGGCTGAGTTGTGAAAGTTGATATGGGCTGAACCTGTGTGCTTCCACCATATATCTGCCCCAAAGTGAGAAGTGTTTCATAGATTCCAGCTTGTAGAGCTAGAGTGAGCGCGCTGTAAAGATAGTTGGTGTTATTTGTGGAGAGATAGTTTTTCAAATAGTTATTTGCTTGCTCACTGTATCCTAGAACAATTGCGCTGACATAGCCCACCCTTCCCAATGTGCTGTTTATGTTAGCTAGCTCTGCACGAACTATGCTCAAGAGGTCAGTGTTGAAGAGGAGATGGGTATCGAGAGTTGCTCTGCTGACAGTAGCAACAGAATAGTATAGAGAGGCAGGATAGCTTCCAGAATAATAAGTATTGTAAGCATTATTGAACATTGAATTCAGCGTTTGTAGGTCTGTGGAAACGTTCACCTCTGAGGCCAACGACTGATAGTATGTCAGCACAGACTTGGCGTACTGAAGATAATAATCAGCAATATTTTTCAAATATTCTCCGCTAACAGGAGGAGAAGGCAAGTCGCCATAGGAAATCCAGTTCTGAATCGTGAACTGCGAGAGATTTGCTACAGCTAAGTCAAGGGGATCCGTGAGGACTACTCTCCATTTTCCTGAGGAATAGTCATACACTCTGTAGATGCTTTGAGCAGCAGCGCTTAGGGCGGACTGCGCATTATCCAACCTATCCATAGCAACTAAATAGCTTTCGAGCTGGGAAAATGTATTTACACTCAAGTTGTATATTCTTTCTTTCAGTGAAGAGAGAGTGCTGTTAACTGAATTGATGTAAGTTTGTATTAGATTTGGATCCACAGTTGTTTTCACATATATTATTGCTGCATTTATGGCTATATCTGCCATGTATAGAGAGCTAAGCGAACTGTAGTATTCTCCAGCACTCCACAGGTTGTTTGAGCTCTGAATGTAAAGCGAGCTCTGATTCAAATAGCTTTGGACTATGCTCTGGTCTATGGAAGAAGCATATTTGTTGCTGAGCTCTGCCAGCTCCCCTACACTTTGATTGTAAATTTTGAGCAAACTATTTCTCCAATCGCTGAATATTTGCTTCTGCTCCAAAGTGTATGTTGCATTCGAGGGAGTTTGTGGTGGAAGAGACACATTCTCGAGGAAATAAGAAAGAGCATCCCTCAAAGTAGTAACTTGAACAACCTTCACTCCTAGGTTCTCACCCAGCTGAGAAAGATTCACAGTCCTCGTTACTGTCCTGTATATAGTACCAAATGGAGTGGACTGTGAAACGATCTGCTGCTCTGTTTCAATAAGCTGCCCTACAGGTACAAGAAAAGTCTTGTATCCAGCAGAAGCTGCAGCCTGGAGTTTATCGGACAGACCTCCTACAGGTCCTATTGTTCCATCCGGATTTATCATTCCGGTCATGGCCACCGTGCTATTGATATTTGCCCGAAGAATAGCAGCTACAACCCCAACAGTCATTACAGCGCTTGCGCTGGGCCCTCCTATTATCAGGCTGGGGGACTTCATGGAGAAGAAGTAATCATACTTTCTGTAGTCTATCCCAAGAAGGGATGCTGCCACGAGAACTGCAATCCTGGCCGAGGATTGGGTATCAAGCTGAGTGACGGGATCCGAAGAGAAGTAGACCTGACCGCTGCCTGGATAGGCAACAGTTACTGTAAGATTGGTAACTACTCCTCCTCCTCCCGAGCTGACTGCTAAAGCAGGTAGATTAATGGATACTAGATAGTCGTAGTGAAATATTACAGGAGATGAAGCCACTGCTGAAACTGGAATGAGAAATATTAGTAGGACTGTAAATATCGGTAAAAAAGCTCTCAAGCATTTTTCACCCCATTACTCTCTTTACAAATGTTTCTTCCTCTCTTATTCCAACAATTAAATCTACCATTTTCTCCCTCTCCGATAAAAAGGCTTTCCCCCTCACAATTGCTTTCCCTCCTCTGTTCATGGCATTTGTATAGAGACCTTCATAGGAAATCACCCTTCCCCTCATCCCATCTTCAATTTCTGATGCACCCTCTATTTTCCTCAATATTCTTATCTCGTGAATGCTGGGATAGAGGTAAGAATAGCAGGATGAGGGCTGAAGCTCAGCCAATATAGCTGCACTTCCCACACTTTTCCCCTCAATTACTTGATAGTTTCCTACCTCTTCTCTGGAAGACAGCAATATGAGCGAAACCCTTTTTCCCTCAAAGACGCCTCTCCTCCTCTCATCGTACATGTCCTTTAAAAGATCCTTGGATAGAGAAAGCCTCTCCGAATTCCTCTGTGCCCATAGATCCAGCTCTTTTCTCTCAAAAGACAGAATTGGGGAGGCCTCCATAAGTGCCTGCACGTTTCTGCAGCCCCTCACAGTCATGTCAATGTCGCTTATGCTTATGCTATGGATACCTGCCAAGATACTTCCAGTTACTCCTATAGCACTACTGCTTACTCCTATCTCTCTCAAAGCATCATACAGTCTTAGAGCCGTTAGTTCCAGCTCATCTGCAGCTCTTTTAAGAACTCTCCTCATTCCATCCTCCGGCTTCAACAATTTTCTTATTTCCGTATAGTCCATTATGGGAAATATGGAGTGCAGCATGGGATCAAATGCTTTCCTTGGTGAGAGCTTAACAACAACAGGTTCATAGCTTTTGAAAATTCTTCTATAGGCAACACCGCTTTTCTCCCAATATCCCTTTCTTGATAATAAATACTTCTCTAGAACATAGCATCCTCCTCTAGGATGAAAGTAGCCTATAGCCTGTCCTATTTCAAAATTTCTTCCGATAACTATGTCGTGATCCTCGCACTCTCTATTCAGCGCGGGAAGCAAAGCTTCAAGCTTCCCTCCTCTCGAATGATAGAAATGCTCTGGGCAAAAGATCCTGAAGCTTGAATCTCTCGAGCCTTCCAGCACTGTTGGCAACGATTATTTCCGATTCAATGCCAAACTCAGCAATCACCTGCCTGCATGCACCGCAGGGATAGGGGAGCTCCTTTCCCTCTGCATATACCAGAACTGCCCTGATCTTTCTCTCTCCTTCTGAAACAGCCTTGAAGACAGCAACTCTCTCTGCACACATTGTCAGCCCGTAGCTAACATTTTCAACGTTTACCCCTCCATACATTTTTCCCGATTCAGTCAGAACCACAGCTGCCACCCTGAATTTAGAGTAAGGAGAATAAGAATTTTCTATAATCTTCTTCGCCATGCTGAGCATTTTCTGGATTTCTTCATCGCTGGTCACGAATATCACCGTATTACCATAGAGCTTCAATATATTATATTAAATATTCGGTTTGAGACCTTTCAAAGGGGGTTATATTTAAATTTTCTTTTTTTGCATTTATACCCGGTGTTTTAGCTATGGAGAGAATACAGCTCTTGAGGAGAATAGATGAGGAGGAAAACAGAAAGGAGCTAGTATATGGAAGGCACTTCTATGGAAATTTGAAGGGCTGCAATAAAGATACGCTGATGGATGAGATGAAGCTGACATCCATAGTGAAGGAGGCCACTCGAATCGGCAATATGACCCTGCTTGACATAAAGTCATGGAAAATAGGTTTTGGTGTAACAGTTGTAGCGGTTATACTTGAGAGCCACATAACTATACACACGTGGCCAGAATTTGGTTTTGCTACAGTGGATGTTTACAGCTGCGGAGCCCACACGAGACCGAAGGAAGCCTTCGAATATATTGCCGAAAGCCTGGAAGCAAGTGAAATTGAGTTCGGAGAAGTGGATAGAAGTCTCGCATAGTTTTTTTTGTGGTTTATATGCTCAAAAAATCCCAAGTTCCCAATACAATAACAGTTCTGAACACATTCGTAGCATCTTACGCATTGCTTCTATCATTCAGAGGAGACAATGTGCTAGCAATCAGGCTGATTTTCATTTCTTTAGCCCTGGATGTTCTTGACGGCCTTCTAGCTAGAAAGCTGAACTCCATGAGCGAGGAGGGTGAACTGCTAGACAGAGTTACCGATAGGATATATCAAATCATTGTGCCATCACTAATTTACGTGCAATCGCAGTCTTGGTCCTTCCTATCCCAGCTCTATGCCTGCCTTATAATAACAGTGAGCTTCTGGAGATTGATAAGGAAAGTGCCCTCCAAGGACAAATTTCTCGGTCTTCCCCTTTTTGCTCACACTTTTGTTATAATTGCTGGGTACCTGAGCGGCTTTATTCCTCCCCCCTACCTTCTGTTGGCAATGGCTGCACTGAGCGCCCTTCCCATTTCCTATTTCAGAAGATTCGGAAAAGGAGAGCCCAGGGAAACAAAGGGAACTGCATGGCAGCTCAGAATGGGCATCCCCCTAATCCTAGCCTTTTCTCCGTATGGCCAACTATCTCTTTTCTTCACGGTTCTGGAAATATTGGTTCTCCTCTATGCCTTCGCTGGATGGATCCCTCTTTCCTTAAGGAATTCCCATTTTTACAATGAAAAATCTTAAAAAGATACCTTGTCAATAGAAAAAGTAATCGAGCATTTATAATTAACAATGCAGAGGATGGTGTTTGAAATGGAGCTGTATGCCAAGCATGGTGCTACTGAGGGAGCTCTGTCTATTCTCGAGAAGATAGAGAGCGATCTGAAGGATGCAGAGAGCTGGAGAGACTTTTCGGGAAGGCTCTTCAGACTGAGCACGGAGGCTCTCGAGAAGAGACCTACTTCAGCCCTTCTAATAAATACGCTTAGGCAGCTTCTCAAGTACGCAGTTGAGCAGCACAGCTCAGGAAGAAGCATTGATGAATTCAAAAAAGAATTCTACGGTAAGATCGATGAGGTGAGGAAGAAAACGATAGAGTCCGTGGAGAAGCTGAGCGAAATCGGGGCTAGATGGCTTCCCGAGGACTCAATATTGCTCACACACAGCTATAGCACTAGTGCTATAAGAACCATTGAAAAGGCCAACAAGCTTGGGAAAATAAAGGAAGTATATGTTACAGAGTCCAGACCTGGGAGCGAGGGTGTCTACACTGCCAGGCTTTTGGCAACTATGGGGATCAGGACAAACCTGATAGTAGATTCAGCTGTTAACTACTATATGGGGAACATCGATTTTGTTCTGCTGGGGGCTGAAGCAATAACAGCGCATGGAGCTCTTGTGAACAAGGTTGGATCAAGCCAGATAGCTCTTTCAGCATACAAGAGAAGAACGAGGGTAATAGTCCTCTCTGGAACCTATAAGTTCAGCTTTGAGACGCTTCTGGGAGATAGAATAAAAGTTCCCTTTGCCAGCCCCTCTTTGCTCGAAATTCCAAATGAAATGCTTTCTTCGGATAAAATTCGCCTCAGTGTTCCACAGATGGATGTGACTCCTCCAGAGTACATAGATGTAATAGTTACTGAGATGGGAATAACTTCTCCTGAGGGCGTGCCAATTCTGCTTTGGGAAGTATATGGAGGATGGCTTGGAAATCTTCCCGATATAAGGGATCTTCTTAATGAGCTGAAGAAAATTTCATGAAAGGTGCGCTGAATTGATCCCATCAGCAGTTAGCAAAATAGCAGATGATATAAGAGAGATGAGGATAAGAGGGGCTGGGGCCATTGCTTTAGCAGCAGCTGAGGCAATGAAGCTCGCTGCTCAGAGCTATGAAGGAAGCAGCGCTGCCTTTGCCGAATATATGAGAGAAATAGCTAGGCTTCTGCTCCGCACCAGACCGACTGCAGTCTCACTTCCCAATGCAGTTTTCTACATCCTAAACAGAATGCCAAAGGATCCAGGCTCTCAGAGAGATGCAATAATAAGGACAGCAGATGAGTTCATTTCGCAGATGAAATCAGCTCAAGCTAGGTTGGCAAAATATGGCTCCAAGCTAATAAGAGATGGAAGCGTGATAATGACTCACTGTCACAGCACAGCTGTAGTAAGCACGCTAGTAACAGCTTGGAGAGATGGAAAAAGTTTCGAGGTGATCAATACAGAGACCAGGCCGAAGTTTCAGGGGAGAATCACTGCCTCGCTTCTTGCTAAGGAGGGGATCCCCGTTACCCATGTTCCCGATTCTAGCATGAGGTACCATATCTCGAGAGCAGACATGGTTATAGTAGGAGCAGATACGGTTACTAGCGATGGACACCTTATCAACAAGATCGGCACCAGCCTGTTGGCTCTAGCTGCCAAGGAGGCAGAGATAGAGTTCTACAGTGCAAGTGAGTCAATAAAGTTCAGCCCAGCATCTATGGCAGGAGGTCAGGTGATCATTGAGGAAAGGGAAGCCTCAGAAGTTGTGGGGGAAGGCAGCGAGCTGCTGCACGTGGATAACTTGAGAATAAGGAATCCTGCTTTCGATTTCACGCCGCCGGAGCTGATTACTGGCTTCATAACAGAGTACGGCATACTTCCTCCCAGAGCAACTTCACTCATAATAAGGCATGTTTTCGGCCTTTCAAGCGGAATGATGCAGATCAAGCTGCTTGAGGATGAAGCATAGATAGCAGCTTTTTCATTTGCTTCTCTATCCTCCTATGCTGTAAAGGAAGCTCACAAAGCTGGTGATATCAGTGTTGTTCAGGAAATAGACTTTATTGACTCCTATCATTCCTAGCACGCTGCTCCAGCTACCAAGTGATCCGTTTATCCTAGATATGTAGGATGTAACAGCTGAATAAATGCTCGTGGGCTCGGCCTGAACTAGCTCCGTGAAGTCCTGTCCAAGGAGCTGGGCTCCTCCCGGATCCAACAGCGATGCCTTGCCATTTCCATACAGGACTAGAAGAAAGCCGTAATAGCGACTTCCATGCAGACCTGTCCCGTTCAATATAACAACATAGATTTGAGGTGCGGAACCATAGTATGTCAAGTAGAAGTTCTCAAGCATTGAGGCGAAAAGAATGGCCTCATTTTTCGAATCTCCTATTCCCAGAGAGAGAGTTTCCGTCCCGCTCCTTAGATAGAAGGGAAGCTCCTGATAGGAAAAAGAGGAGCTCGAAGAATTGTAGCTTACAACTAAATAGGGAGTGTCAAAGTTATATAAAATTGTTTGCTTAATATAATTGTAAATTTTGTACATAGCAACATATGGATTCTCCCTGCTGTTTCCAAAAATGCTGTAAACTGCTTGTGCAATAGCAGGGGAATTGTAATCTATGAACATGCTTGAGTATGGCGTTAAGCTTCCCCTCAGTTTGGTCATGTTTGAAATGGAGGCAAGATTTGAATCTATGGAGCTCATGCTCTCTGCAAGCTTTGAGGAATTGATGCTCAGCTTCTCATAGCTGTCCAGGAGTTGCTGGTAAGATTGATTTAAAGACCTATATGCATCGGAAAGGGCCGTGAAGTTAGCACTGAGGGATAGAAGCATCTCCTTTGTAGTGTTCAGCTCGTTGCTAACCTGCAGAAAACTGCTGAGATTGCTCCTCAGCGCACTGTTCTCGCTCTCAAGCTGGGAGATCCGCTGGGTCAAATTGGCAATTGTGGAGTTGCATGAGAGCATTGCTGACATATATGTGGAATTAATGTTGAAGAGGGCTGCCCTAAGCTGCTGAATAACATTGAGGCTCTCAATGAATGACTGATTAAGGCTTGTATAGTTCCCAAGGAGAGACTGATATCTCTCCAAGAGCTGAGATAAGTCAGTGCTCCTGTTGCTGTTATAGGAGACGAGGAGTATAACAGCATCCACAAGAACTATTGTAATAATTAGAAGGGCAACAATCTGAATTAGCCTAGTATTCATTACCTCCACTCTCTGTTATTCCATGCTAGAGGATTTCCCACTCAAAATAGCTTATTGGTAGTCATCAAGATAAATTTTTATTATAGGAAAACTGAGCTCGTGAGAACTTGAACTCAGGAAATTTAGCTTAGGAAGCTCTGTTCCAGTGTGTTGGTGTTTCATGGTTTTTGCGTGAGTTGAAATATGACATATTGTTTCTAGGCTAAGGTCTTTGACGCTCCATGGATCCCGCAGAGTACTTCTCGCTTTAACACACTTTTCAACTGTTACAATACTAAATTCTATGAAATCTCTTTAGCTAGTAATCACCTCAATCTTGAGAAACCTGTCTTCCTCCTCGTTTCTAGCTGTTCTAACTCTTTGCTTAAAGCAGTTCACTACATCATCTACATCTATTCGAAGTGTGGAAATTCTACTACTCATACTCTAGCCCCCGATTGCATT